>NZ_JBSGDB010000299.1:0-11269 GCF_053602155.1 Streptomyces sp. NPDC004561 | reverse complement strand
ATCCACCGCCACAACGCCGAAGGCAAGGTGGTGGAGGAGACGGATCCGCTGGGCCATGTCACCCGTACAGTGTGGGAAAAATACGGCGCCAAGCCACTGACGGTCACCGATCCTCGCGGCCACACCACCAGCTACGCCTACGACCAGGCCGGAAATCTGGTCGAACTCGCCCAGCCTGATGGCACGGTGGCACGGGCCGCCTACAACTCACTCGGTCTGCCGACTGAGGTGGTCGATCCGGGAGGCGCTGTCTGGCAGCATACCTATGACGAGCGGGGAAACCTGCTGAAGACTGTTGACCCGCTTGGCGCCGAGACCCGCTACGCCGTTGATGACAAGGGTCGTCCGGCGGCGATCACCAACGCCCTGGGTCACACCCGCACCGTGGGTTATGACGCCGCGGGCCTACCCATCGCCGTGACCGACGAGCTGGGCCACACGACGACAATCCGCCGCGATCCCTTCGGTCGGGTCATCGAGGTGACCGACCCGCTCGGCCACGCCACCCGCCTAGGCTGGACCACGGAGGGCAAGCCGTCCTGGCGCAATCTGGCCGACGGCACCCGTGAGTCGTGGACGTGGGACGCCGAGGGCAACCTCGTCACCCATACCGATCCAGCGGGCAACACCACCCATCAGACGGCCGCGCCCTTCGACCTCCCGGCTACCCGCATCGACCCGGACGGCACCCGGTATGCCTTCACGTACGACACCGAACTGCGCCTGACCGGGGTCACCAACCCCGATGGGCGGACCTGGTCATACATCTACGACGAGGTCGGCCAGCTGATCGCGGAGACGGACTTCAACGGGCGCACGTTGACGTACGCGCACAACCCTGCGGGAGAACTGATCGCCCGGACCAACGGCGCCGGCGAGGTCATGCGCTTCACGCTGGACGCTTGTGGCCGGGTCATGACTCGGCAAGACGACTCCGGTGAGATCACGACGTACGAATACGGGTTGGACGGCGGGCTCCGACGTGCGGCCAACGCGGATGCCGAAGTGGTGTTCGAGCGGGACGCGCTGGGGCGAATCCTGTCGGAGACGGTCAACAGCCGACGATCGATTTTCGAATACGACGCCGTCGGTCGCCGTACCCGCCGCGTGACACCTTCCGGCCTGGTATCGGAATGGACGTACAACGCGTCCGGACACCCGATCCTGCTGCGCTCGGCGACGGACTCGATCGCCTTCATCTACGACGAGGCGGGGCGCGAGAGCGAGAGACGGCTGGGCGAGGCGGTGAGGCTGACCCAGAGCTGGAGCCCGACCGGGCGACTGAGCGATCAGTCGTTGGTGTCGGCTCCGACCGGTGCGGGGCCGGACCGACTCCTCCAGCACCGTACGTACGCCTACCGGGCCGACGGACACCTCACGGAGATCCGCGAACTGACCTCCGGAACGCGTCGGTACGATCTGGACGCCATGGGCCGAGTCACGGACGTGCGGGCACACGGATGGACCGAAACGTATGCTTACGACGCAGTTGGCAACCTGATCGGAGCATCGGCCCCCGGCCGCGACTCAGAAGGCGGGCGCAAGTTCGAGGGCACACTTGTCCGTCACGTGGGACGCACGACGTTCGAACACGACGCACAGGGGCGCCTGGTCCGCCGGGTGCGCAGGCTCCTCAACGGGCAGAAGCGCCTCTGGACCTACGCTTGGGATGCCGAGGACCGACTGAGAGAGGTGGTCACACCTGACGGCGACCACTGGCTCTACCACTATGACCCGATGGGTCGGCGCATCTCCAAACATCGTGTCGGCGAGAACGGTTCAGCAGCGGATCGCACCGATTTCTCGTGGGACGACACTCGCCTTGCGGAACAGGCCGGTCCGGACGGCAGGATTACCACCTGGGACTATGAGCCAGGGACCCACCGCCCGGTCGCACAGACCGACCGGCGGGCGTCGTCTGCCGAAACTTCGTTCCTCGCCCGACTGGCCGAGGAGACCAGCCTCGACAAGAGGCCACGTTTCTACGCCGTGATCACGGACGCGGTCGGCACGCCCATGGAACTGGTGTCCCCCTCCGCCGAACTTGCGTGGCAGTCCCGCACCACACTCTGGGGCACCAAGTTTCCCTCTACCGTGGACTTTGAGGCGGCTGTGGAGTGCCCGCTACGGTTCCCTGGGCAGTACGCCGATGACGAGACGGGCCTCGACTACAACCTGTTGCGTTACTACGATCCCGAAACGGGCGGATACCTCACGTCGGACCCAATGGGCCTCCTGCCTGGTCCGAACCCGCATGCCTATGTCGGCAACCCGGGGAGCGAGTCGGATCCGCTGGGCCTGTTCACATGCAAGGTCGAGAACGCGCTCAAGAGCTGGCAGAGCCGGAAATTTCAGTTCGGTAGCAATGAGTTTGTGCTTGACAAAAAGGGCATGGCGCATGTTCTGGAAAGGCATCATCCGGAATACTGGGACGGGTCTGTCAAGGCGAAACAGTCGTTCCTCGACGGAAAAATGTCCGTCCAGGATGTGCAAGATGCCATCACGGAGACGCTGAAGCAGAACCGGGACAAACTCGTCTCGCGCGGTCCGATGGGCATGTATCAGATCGAGGGTCGAGTAAACGGCGTGGACTACGTCCTCGGCATCAAGAATGGCCGCGTCGGCCAATTTTATCCCGGAACGCTCGACAAGTAAGCTGGCTATATGATCGAGATCACCTCCTACCTGCGCACCAAGTCGGGATCTTTCATCGACGTGGCGGAGGCAAGCCTTCCTCCTGCGGATCCTTCGTATGTCGAGGGGGCTATCGATATGACCATCAACGGCGTACGGATCCTGGACCGGGAGCTCTGGGACTATGTCGACGAACTCTGGGCCTATATCAGTGACATGGCGCAGAAACTGGTCAACGAGGACGAGGCATCGACATACTTCCCGGATCAGCCGATCCGCTTGTTGTTCAAACGCCTAGGCGGCGGACTCGTCCTTGTGTCACTCACCTACGACGACGTCAAGCGAACAGTCTCCGTTGAGGAACGGGAACTCGTGGACGCCCTCCAGCAGTCCGGCACAGAATTCTTCACCAGGATGAAAGAGCTGCTTCCTGAGAACGCCCTGGGGTACGACGACGCCTTGACACGGCTCACACGCTGAAGCAGATGGCCGTGGTAGCAGGTGGGGCATCAGTCCTTCATCGATCGTCAGGCTCGTCGGCGTAGTCGGTGGCATCCTGGACGGCGCGAGCAAAGGGCTGTCCGCATGATGACCGAAGACGACGCCGCCGCGGCTGCCGCAGCCACCTTGAAGCTCTGGGCTGCCTCATACGGCTGCGGTCTGGCGCCGCAACCGCATCGGCTGGGCGGAGAAGTACCTCATGGCACGACTGGCCAAGGCGGACGAGCAACTGGCCGGTCTGCTACTGAGCATGCGCGACTGCCACCGTCTGGGCACCGAAGACGAGTTCACCGCCTACCTCGCCGCTCCCCGTACCGGCCAGAAGCGCAAGCGGAGCCTGATGACGCTACTCGTCCAGCATGGCCTGTGACCCCGCCAGAAAATCGGTGGCGCTCGAATGCGCGCGCCATTAGGGTGAGGTCCACTTCACGCAGTGGCTGTCCGCCGCTGTTGTCGACCGAGTGAGGAACGGGAGGTGTGACCGATGGCTGTCTCTGTGATGGGCGCTGCCCGTAACCAGAAGTTCATCCACTCCACCTCCGTGGTCTCCGGCTGATCTCTCCTGTCTTCTTCGCGCCTGTGAGTGCGCACGGCCGGGGCCGCCCCTGTGAAGGGTTCCCCTTGAATCTGTCTTCTCCTTCGGCTTCTTCCGCTTCGTCGCACCCCCTGGCCCCCTACGGCTGGGACGAGGGATGGGAAGCGGAGTTCGCTCCGTATGGCGGGCAGGGTCTCCTGCCCGGCCGGGTCGTACGGGTCGACCGCGGCCAGTGCGACGTCGTCATCGCCGGCGGGGTCGTCCGCGCCGACACCGCCTTCGTCACCCCGCACGACCCGATGCGGGTCGTGTGCACCGGCGACTGGGTCGCCGTCGAACCCGGCGGGACCCCCCGCTACGTCCGCGCGTATCTGCCGCGCCGCACCGCCTTCGTCCGCTCCACCTCCTCCAAGCGGTCCGAGGGGCAGATCCTCGCCGCCAACGTCGACCACGCCGTCGTCGCCGTGTCCCTCGCCCTCGACCTCGACCTCGGCCGGGTCGAGCGCTTCCTCGCGCTCGCCTGGGAGTCCGGGGCCCAGCCCGTCGTCGTCCTCACCAAGGCCGACCTCGTGCCGGACCCGGTCACCCTGGCCCACCTCGTGCAGGACGTCGAGACGAGCGCGCCCGGCGTCCCCGTGCTCGGCGTCAGCGCCCTGCACGGCGACGGACTCGACACCCTCGTCGCGCTCGTCGGCTCCGGCACCTCCGTGCTGCTCGGCCAGTCCGGGGCGGGCAAGTCCACCCTGGCCAACGCCCTCGTCGGCGCGGACGTCATGGACGTGCAGGCCGCCCGCGACGTCGACGGCAAGGGGCGGCACACCACGACCACCCGCAACCTGCTCGCCCTGCCCTCCGGCGGCGTGCTCATCGACACCCCCGGGCTTCGGGGGGTCGGCCTGTACGACGCCGAGATCGGGGTCGGGCAGGTGTTCGCCGAGATCGAGGAACTGGCCGGGCGCTGCCGCTTCCACGACTGCGCCCACGAGAGCGAGCCGGGCTGCGCGGTGCGCTCCGCCGTGGAGAACGGGGAACTCGCCGCACGGCGCCTGGACAGCTACCGGAAGCTGGTGCGCGAGAACCAGTGGATCGTGGCCAAGACCGACGCCCGGCTCCGTGCCGAGATGAAGAAGGACTGGAAGCGGAGGGGAGCAGCGGGCAAGGCCGCGATGGAGGCGAAGCGGGGACGCCGGAGCTAGGTGGCGACGTCCCGATGGGGCGGGGCGGTGGAGGCCGTGGCCGGGCCGCGACGTCCGGCCGGTCTGGGGAGATCGTGGCCAGACTGAGAGGTCTGGTCGGGGCTCACGTGGGTGGCGGTGGCCGGGCTGCGGGATCCGGTCGGCTGGGGCCGGGCAGGCCGTGGTCGAGGCCCCGCGCCGGGTCGGCTCGCCTGGGCAGGCTGTGGCCAGGTCGCGACGTCCGGTCGGCCGGGCGCAGGCGGACCGTGGCCGGGCCGTCACGCCGGGCCGTCACGCCGGGTCGGCCTCGTCCGGGCAGGCCGTGGCCGGCCCCCCACGTCCCGACGGTGCCCTGCCTCGACAGGCCGTAGCCAGGTCGCCGCGTCCCGTCCGCCCCACCGGGCGGGCCGTGGCCGGGCCCCGCATGCGGTCACCCCCTCCCGCGGGCAGCCGCCCGCACTCGGTCCTGCCTGGGCAGGCCGTAGCCAGGTCGTCGTCTCCCGTCCGCCCCTCCGGGCGGGCCGCGGCCGGGCCACCGCGCCCCGTCCCGGCGGGGCGCGGTCAGGCCGTCGCAACCCGTTCTGCCTCGCTCCGGCAGGTCACGGCGCGGGCTCTTCACGTGGGCGTCCGATTTCCGCCAGTCGGTGGGGCCGGTGACGGTTCACACTGGGGGGTGTGATGGACGAGGACACCAGGTACGAAGCGGTGCGCAGTCGGGACGGGCGGTTCGACGGGGCGTTCTTCTTCGCCGTCGAGACGACCGGGATCTACTGCCGGCCCAGTTGCCCGGCGGTGACGCCGAAGCGGCGCAACGTGCGGTTCTTCCCGACGGCCGCCGCCGCGCAGCGCTCCGGGTTCCGGGCCTGCCGGCGGTGCCGGCCGGACGCCGTGCCCGGGTCCGCGGAGTGGAACGTCCGCGCGGACGTCGTCGGGCGGGCCATGCGGCTGATCGCCGACGGTGTCGTGGACCGTGAGGGCGTCGCCGGGCTCGCCGCGCGGCTCGGCTACAGCGCCCGGCAGGTGCAGCGGCAGCTCACCGCCGAGCTGGGCGCGGGCCCCGTGGCGCTCGCCCGCGCCCAGCGGGCCCACACCGCGCGGGTGCTGCTGCAGACCACCGACCTGCCGGTCACCGAGATCGCGTTCGCGTCCGGGTTCGCCAGCGTCCGGCAGTTCAACGACACCGTGCGGGAGGTGTACGCCACCACGCCGACCGAGGTGCGGACCGCCGCCCCGCGCGGCCGCGACGCCCGTCGGGCCGCTCCACAGGCCGGCATCCCGCTGCGGCTCGCCCACCGGGGCCCCTACCAGGCCGGCGCCGTCTTCGACCAGCTCGCGCGGGAGGCCGTGCCGGGGGTCGAGGAGGTGACCGGCGCCGCGGGCGGCCGCACCTACCGGCGCACCCTGCGGCTGCCGTACGGCACCGGGATCGTCGCCGTCGCGGAGCGGACCCGGGAGCCGCGAACGGTCGGCGGCACGCATCCCGGCGGCTGGCTGGACGCCCGGCTGCACCTCACCGACCCCCGGGACCTCACGACCGCCGTGCAGCGGCTGCGGCGGCTGTTCGACCTCGACGCCGACCCGTACGCCGTCGACGAACGCCTCGGCGCCGACCCGCGGCTCGCCCCGCTGGTCGCCGCCCGGCCCGGACTGCGCTCGCCCGGGGCGGTGGACCCGCTGGAGCCCGCCGTGGGGGCCCTGGTGGGGACCGAGGGCGCCGGCCGGCTCGTGCTGCGGTACGGCAAGGCGCTCGACGCCCCCTGCGGCAGCCTCACCCACCTCTTCCCGGAGCCCGCCGTCCTCGCCGAGGCCGAGCCCGGCGGGCCGCTGGGCGCGCTCGCGGCCGCTCTCGCCGACGGCACCCTCCGGCTGGACCCGGGCGCCGACCGGGACGACGCCGAGGCGGTCCTGCGCGCACTGCCCGGCATGGACCCGGCCACGATCGCCGCCGTCCGCGTCCGCGCCCTCGGCGACCCGGACGTGGCCCCGCCGGACATGGCCGTGTCCGACGCGTGGCGGCCGTGGCGGTCGTACGCCGTCCGGCATCTGTGCGCGGCGCTGGAGGCGAGCCGATGACCGCCGTGTACTTCACCCACCTGGACTCGCCCGTCGGGCGGCTGCTGCTCACCGCCGACCCGGACGGCTCGCTCACCTCGCTGTCCGTGCCCGGGCAGAAGGGCGGGCGCGCCGTGCTGGAGGGCTGGCGGTGCGACCCCGGGCCGTTCCGTGCGGCGAGGGAGCAGCTCGCCGCCTACTTCGCCGGTGAACTCAGGGACTTCCGGCTGCCGTTGCGGGCGGCGGGCACCGAGTTCCGGCGGAGCGTGTGGGACGCGCTGGACGAGGTGCCGTACGGCGCCACCGTCACCTACGGCGCGATCGCCGCCCGGATCGGCGCCTCGCGCATGGCCGTTCGCGCCGTCGGCGGGGCGATCGGCGCCAACCCGCTGCTGATTCTGCGGCCCTGTCACCGGGTGATCGGCGCCGACGGGTCGATGACCGGGTACGCGGGCGGCCTCGAACGCAAGGTGTGGCTGCTGACGCTGGAGGGCATGCTCCCGGCGTAGACGGTGCCGGGGCCGACCACCTCCGCACGGGGGTCCGTCCGGGCCGCAACTGCCCTCACTCCGCCGCCTGTTGGAGCAGATCGGTCAGAGTCCTCTCGACCGTGTCGGGCACGAACGGCCGGGCGGCGTACGAGGTGCGGAGGTGCCGCAAGCTCCGGAGTCGATGAGCAGCCGGCCGCCCGCGGGGGCGGCGGCCGCGCGACGGTCCCCGGGGCTCGCGATGTCGTCGGCGACCGGCGTGGCGTTGGGCCGCTCGGGTGGACCGCCGCCGGTGTTCCGGTGGCGCGGCCCGGTGCTGTGGCACGGTCGCCTCGGGTGGATCACGGGGAAGGGCGGGCGCACACATGGGCAAGGTCGGACGGGTCCTCGCGGCCCTGCTGCTGACGCTGTTGCTGCCGGGCATGACGGCGACCGCCGACGCCGAACCCGCCGCGCCCGCCCGTTCCGGCGGCCGGGGGAGCGCGACGTCGGTAACCGGCGTCGCCCTGCCCGCCCTCCGGCGCACCGACCGGTCCGGCGTCCGACACGCCGCGCTCACCTGGGCCGGCAGTTGGGAGACCGCGCCGTCCGGAACCGCCACCGCGCTGCCGGGGGCGGCCGTTCGCAACGTCGTCCATCTCAGCGTCGGCGGAACCGCCGTCCGCGTCCGGCTCAGCAACCGGCTCGGCACCGCACCCCTGTTCCTCGGCGCGGTCACCGTCGCGCTGCGCGGGGCGGCCGGCCCGGACGCCGTGCCCGGCACCATGCGCACCGCCACCTTCCACGGCGTCCCCACCGTGACCGTCCCGCCGGGCCGGGACCTCGTCACCGACCCGGTGCCGCTGGCCGTGCCGGCCGCCGCCGACCTCCTCGTCACCGTGTACACCCCGGTCGACGGCGGACCCGCCACCTTCCACCGCAGCGCCCTGCAGACCAGCTACGTGGCCCGCGCGGGCGCCGGCCGGGCCGCGGACGAGGACGGCTCCGCGTACTCGGCACCCACCGGCTGGTGGTACTACGTCACCGGCGTGGACGTCCGCGGCCTCGCCACCGGCAGCGTCGTCGCGTTCGGCGACTCCCTCACCGACGGCACCGGCTCCACCCCCGACGCCAACCGCCGCTGGCCCGACCGGCTCGCCCGGGAGCTGCTCGCCCAACGGCTCGGCGTCCTCAACGCCGGCATCGGCGGCAACCGCCTGCTGCGCGACGGAGTCGGGCCGAGCGCCCTCGCCCGCCTCGACGCCGACGCGCTGGACCGGGCCGGAGCCCGCACCCTGGTCGTCCTCGAGGGCATCAACGACATCAAGGGCACCCCGCCGGCGAACGACCCCGCCGCCTACGCGGCCGCCTACCGCACCCTCGTGGCCCGCGCCCACGCCCGTGGCATCACGGTCGTCGGCGTCACCCTCACCCCGTTCCGGGGCTACGCCGCCTACACGCGCGCCCGCGAGTCGGTACGGCAGCGGGTGAACGCCTTCATCCGCGGCGGCGGAGCCTTCGACGCGGTCGCCGACGCCGACGCCGCCGTACGCGACCCGGCGGACCCGACGCGCATCCTGCCGGCCTACGACCCCGGCGACCACCTGCACTTCGACGACGCGGGCATGCGCGCCGTCGCCGACGCCGTCCGGCGCGTCCTCGTCCGCTGACCGCTCGGCACCGCACCCTGCGGCCGCGATCAGGGGACCGAACGGGCGGGTCACCGGCGGGTTCAGCCCGGCTGCTCCCGGGACACCCAGCCCCGCTCGTAGGCATGCCAGCCCAGCTGGAGCCGGGTCGTCGCACCGGCCAGCTCCATCAGCCGCTTCACCCGGCGCTGCACGGTCCTGAGGCCCAGGTCGAGCTGTTTGGCCACGCTCGCGTCGGTCAGCCCGGCCAGCAGCAGCGACAGCACCTCCAAGTCGGTGGCGTCCGGGCCGTCCGGCACCTCCTCGGCCGCCCCGGAGGTGCCCAGCCGCAACGGCAGCGCCTCGCGCCACACGGACTCGAACAGTCCGGCCAGCAGCTCCAGCAGTCCGCTGGCGTGCACCACCAGCGCGGCCGGTTCCGCCGTCCGCGAGGTCATCGGCACCATCGCGAGCGCACGGTCGGCGACCACCAGCTTCGTCGGCACCCGGTCCACCACCCGCACCCGTTCGTCCCGGCCGAGTGCGGCGGCCAGCTCGGCCAGCCCGTGCGGCAGGTCGAGCACCGCGCGCTCCACCACCACCCGGTAGCGCACCCCGCGCGCGGCCGCCTGCGCCTCCGCCTCGTTCTCCAGCCCGGAGACGACCAGCGGGTTGTCGGTCACCAGCGCGCACACCTCCTCGGCGGCGCCGAGCTGGAGCTGGAGGAAGCGCTGGGCGACCGCCGACGCGCCCGTCACGACCTCCACCAGGTCGTGCACCGCCGGCTCGGCCGCCGCCGCCCGGTACTCCTGCGCGAGCAGCGCGGCCGCCAGCTCCGCCTGCTCCAGCTCGTGCCGCTGCCGGGTGAGCAGCGCGCCCAGCGCCACCGCCGGCGGGGCCGCCACCCAGCGGCCCGGCCGCGCCGAGGACCGGGCCGCGAGTCCCTGCCGCTCCAGCCGGCGCAGCGCGTGCTCGGTGTCCCGTTCCGCGAGCGTCAGGCGCCGCGCCAGATCGGCCACGTCGGCCGCGCCGACGGACACCAGCGCCCGGTACGCCGCCTCGTGCGTCTCGTCCAGCCCTATCGCTGTCAGCATCGCCCCGCGTCCCTCCCCTGAGAACAAGCCGTCACGGCGGGCGGTGGCCTGGCGGAAACCGGCCACGGCGCAAACCCGCCGCCGCACATCATCGCCGTACCGACGGTCACTCTGCCAAGGTGTGCTTCACCGCAGCACACATGGTCGGACGCCCGAGGGCCCCCGGAACCGGACGTACGACCCACCGCCGCGACCCAGGAAACCACGCCACAATCCGGCCATCCGCCCGCGCCTGTCGCGGGCCGGTCATCCGGACCGTGGCCGGGGCCCGTACGTGCGCGAGCGCGCGAAGGGGATTCGGGGCCGGGTCGCTCAAGACGTCGCCGGGCGGTCCTCCCGTGGGGGGTGGGGCCGCCCGGCGGCCAACCGTCGTATCCCGTACGACTGTTCGTCTTGGCCCTCGACACGGCGTTCGACTCGGGCAGCCGCACCGGAAATTTCCGATGCCCCGTTTTCATACCGCCCGTTCGGTGGACAATTAGGGGCATGAGCCAGCAGGGGGGAAGGCCCGCCCGTCCCGAGGACGACTGGTGGGGGCAGCTGTACGACGACTCCACCCAGGACACGGGTCCCACGGCCGCGCCCGATTCCCTGGACGACCGCTTCGCCTCGGCGAAGAACACGGTGGTGGGGAGACCGGCGGCCCGGGAACCGGCGGTACCGGCGCAACGCGCCGCGCAGGAGCCGCCTGAGCAGGATCCCTCGCCGGAAGCCGCCGGGGACGCGCCCGCGCCGCCCGAGCCGAAGCCTTCGGCGGAGGCCGCCACCTGGTCAGCGCTCCCGCAGCCCGAGCACGACCCGGCACCGGAGGCCACCGGGCAAGCCTTCGCGTCGTCGGGGTGGGACTTCGCACCGGAGTCCGCCGAGCAAGCTTTCGCGCCGTCCGGGCGGGAGTTCGCACCGGAGTCCGCCGAGCAAGCCCTCGCGTCGCCCGAGCCTGGGTCCGCGAAGGGAGCGGTTGGGCCGCCCGAGCCGGGACCGGTACCGGAGGCCGCCCCGGGCCCCTTCGCGGCGGCCGAGCAGGTGCCCGCGACCCAGGCCGACGGGGGAGCGCCCGCGGCGGAAGCGGAACAGGAGGCCGCCGGCGGGGCGTTCGCGGCGCCCCGGCCGGAACCCGTTCCGGAGGCCGTCCGGGAACCCGCTCCGGAGTCCGCCCGGAAAGCGGCCCCCGCGGCCGCCGGGC
>NZ_JBSGDB010000298.1:0-11270 GCF_053602155.1 Streptomyces sp. NPDC004561 | reverse complement strand
CCGCCCCGTGTTGTGTGCCGGCTCCTGCCCCCGCCGGCCCCCCACGGGGCGGGGGGCCGGGCGAGTTGACACTCCCCGGCCCACGGCCCGTTTCACGTGAAACCTCGTCCCGGAGCGCCCTTCTGGGGATGCCCGGGAGGGTCAGCTCGCCGCCTTCCCCACGAGCGCGCCGATCCTCGCCTCGTCGGCGGCGGTCAGCTCCTTCAGGGCGTAGGAGGCCGGCCACATGCCGCCCTCGTCGAGGTTCGCCCGGTCGCTGAAGCCGAAGGTCGCGTATCTCGAGCCGAACTTCTGCGCGCTCTGGAAGAAGCAGACGACCTTGCCGTCCTTGGCGTACGCGGGCATCCCGTACCAGAGCTTCGCGGCGAGGTCCGGCGCGCTCGCCCCGACGACGGCGTGCAGCCGCTCGGCCATGACCCGGTCCGGCTCCCGCATCTCGGCGATCTTCGCGAGCACGGCGGCCTCGTCCTGCGCCGCCTTGTCGGCGCGGGTTCCACGGCGTGCGGGCGCCCTCAGCTCCTTGGCGCGCTCCTTCATCGCGGCCCGCGCCTCGGCCGTGAATCCCTCGGCCGCCGGGCCGGCCGCAAGAGCGGTTCCGGCGGGCTTGTGCGCGTCCTTCACGGTGGGTCTCCTCCCGGTCTGCGGATGTCGTCGGTGCGGGCGCTCGTCAGCCCCAGGCGCCGGCGATCTGCCGGGTCGTGGCGTTGAGGCGGTTGAACAGGTTGGTGACGCCGATCATCAGGACGATCGCGGCCAGCTGCTTCTCGTCGAAGTAGGTGGCGGCCGTGTCCCAGACCTCGTCGCTCACGGGGTCGGGACGGTCGGCCAGCCGTGTCGCGGCCTCGGCCAGCGCGAGGGCCGCCCGCTCCTCGTCGGTGAAGTACGGGGCCTCCCGCCAGGCGGCGACCGTGGCCAGCCGCTCGTCGTTCACGCCGGCCTTGCGGGCCGTCTTGGCGCCGGCGTCGACGCAGGCGCTGCACCCGTTGATCTGGCTGACCCGCAGATGCACCAGCTCCAGCGTCTGCTCGTCCACCCCGCCGGAGTGCACGGCCTTGAAGAGCTGCTGGATGGGCTGCATCGCGTCGGACAGGACGACGGCGGGGTTCTGCATACGGGACTTCATCTCGGTCTGCTCCTCTTCCGGGTCGGCGCCCCGTTCCCCCGGGGCGTGACTCCATCACAGCCGGATCCGCCCGCCACGACCACGGCGGTGGGACACCGTGGGACAGCCGAATCAACCTTGACCAGCGGCGAATTGGCTCGGAAGACTGCTGCCGTAGCGGGACGGGGAAGGCGGGGGACAGTGGACGGACAGACACGCACGGCGAAGACAGACCCACAGGACGAGCTGGCGGCCCGGCTGCGGCTGCTGCAGGAGCTCTCCGGGCTCGGCGTACGGGCCCTCGCGCGGGACACCGGCCTCAGTTCCTCGTCGCTGTCGCGCTATCTCAACGGGCAGACCGTGCCGCCCTGGCCCGCGGTGATCGCCCTCTGCCGCCTCGTCAAGCGCGATCCGCGCCCCCTGCGACCCCTGTGGGAACGGGCCTCGGACCCCTTGCCGGCGCCCCCGAGGAGCAGCCGCCAGGGCCGGCCGCTGCCGCGCAACGACCTGCCGCGGGACGTGCCCGACTTCACCGGGCGCGAGGAGCGGCTCGCCGCCGTGTTCGCCGCGCTCGACAGCCACCGGGCGGTCTCCGTGGACGGCATGGCGGGCGTCGGCAAGACCTGTCTGGCGGTGCACGCGGCGCACCGGCTCGCCGCCGGCTTCCCGGACGCCCAGCTCTATGTGGACCTGCACGGCTTCACCGAGGGCCGGCCCCCGCTCGATCCGGACTCCGCGCTGCGGATGCTGCTCGCCGCGCTCGACGTGCCGTCCGAGAGGGTCCCGCAGGAGGGCCTGGAGCAGCTGGCCGCCTGCTGGCGGTCGGAACTGGCCCGCCGACGGGTCGTCGTGGTCCTCGACAACGCCGCCGACGCCGACCAGGTCCGCCCGCTGCTGCCCGGCGCCGGCCCCTCCGTCGTCCTGATCACCAGCCGGGGCCGGCTGCTCGGCCTGGACGAGGTGCCCCCGGTCTCGCTGGACGTGCTGAGCGAGCGGGAGAGCGCGGAGCTGCTGGCCCGTGCCAGCGGCGACCCCGGCGGCCCCGACGGCAGACTGGCCCGCGACCCGGAGTCCGCCGCCGAGGTGCTGCGGCTGTGCGGGAATCTGCCGCTGGCCCTGCGGCTGGCCGGGGCGCGGCTGCGGCACCGGCCGGGCTGGACCGTGGGCATCCTGGCCGAACGGATGGCGCAGGGCACGAGCGAGTTCGACGCCGCGTTCGGCACGGCGTTCGCGATGTCGGTCCGGCAGCTGAACCGGCCCCAGGCCCGCCTGTTCCGGATGCTGGGCCTGCTGCCCGGGGCGTCCTTCGACGAGTACCTGGTGGCGGCGCTGGCGGACGTGCCGCTGGGCGCTGCCCGGGCGATGCTGGAGGATCTGCTCGACGCCCACCTCGTGCAGCAGCCGACGGCGGACCGCTACCGGCTGCACGACCTGGTGCACCAGCGCGCGCGGCGGGCCGCGGCGGAGCAGGACCCGGCGGCGGAGCGGGAGCGGGCCCTGGGCCGGGTGCTCGACTACTACGTGCACGCGGCGGCCGCCGCCGACGCCGCGATGCCGTTCCTGTCGCCCGGCCGGGCCGTCTCCGCGGGCCGGCCCCCGGCCGAGCTGCCGCCCTTCCCGGACAAGAACGCGGCCTTCGCCTGGCTCGTCGCGGAGTACGCGAACCTGATGGCGGCCTTCGAGACGGCGGCCGCCGTCGGCGCCGACGTGCACGTGTGCGAGCTGCCGCGCTTTCTGCGGGCCTACTTCGCGCGGCGGTGCGGCACGACCCATCTCAACCTCCTCTTCGAGCGCTCGCTCGAGGCCGCCGAGCGCCTCGGCGATCCCGTGCAGCTGGCCGAGGCGCACAGCGATCTGGGCTTCGCGCGCTACAACGCGGGCCGGATGGCGGAGGCGGCGGCCGCGTACGAGGCGGCCGGAGCCCGGCTGTCCCGGGCGGGGGACGCGCGTGCGGAGGCCGAGCTGGTCCTGCGCCGCGGCTATCTGAGCTGGGACGCGGGGCACACCGAGGAGCCCCTCGAACTCTTCCGGCTGGCCGGGAAGCTGTACGAACAGGCCGGCTGCCCCACCGGCGCGGCGCACGCGGCCGCGTCGGAGGCCTGGACGATGCTCCAGCTGGGCCACCGGCCGGAGGCGGCGCAGCGGGCCCGGCAGGTGCTGGACCTTCCCCACACCGACCCGGCGTGGCCGCCCGGCCTGACGGCCCGGATCACGCTCGGCCTGGCGATAGCCCGGGAGGAACCCGACGAGGCGGCCGGGCACCTGCGCCGGGCGCTGGCGCTGGCCCGCGACGACGGGCATCTGCACAACCAGGCGTGGTGCCTGAACTGCCTGGGCGTCGCGCTGCGGCAGACGGGCCGGTACGAGGAGGCGCTGGCCGGCCACCGGGAGGCGTTCGCGCTGCTCGACGAGCTGTTCGAGGAACACTGGAAGATCCATTTCCTCAACGGCTACGCCGAGACCTGCCGGCTCGCGGGCCTGCCGGAGGAGGCCCTGCGGCTGCACCGGCAGGCGCTGGAGCTGGCCCCGAGGCTGGGCAACCGGCACGAGGAGGCGCTGGCCCACGAGGGCATCGCGGTCCTGCTGGACGAGACGGATCCGGCCGGGGCCGCCCGGCACCGCGCGGCGGGGGAGTCCGTCCTGCGGGAACCCGGCGGCTCCGGGTCTGCCTGACCGGTCCGGCACGCAACGGCCGCCGAATGTGCGAAAAGACCCCTCCCACCGCGTTTCCGCAGGTCGGAGGGGTCTCACACTGTGGAGCCTAGGGGAGTCGAACCCCTGACATCCGCCATGCAAAGACGGCGCTCTACCAACTGAGCTAAGGCCCCGAAAGGGAAGCGTCCGGCCGGAGGAACCACGTCCCGGCGGGCGCCGCAGACCAGAGTACCGGGTCACCCCCCGTATCCCGCAAAAAGATTGGGGGTCCCCGCGGATGACCACGCTCCGTAAGATGCTCGGCGTGGTTCGCTACAGCGAACCACGCTTTTTCAGGGGAAGCGATGGGGAGACGCAATGGACGCCGCACAGCAGGAAGCCACCGCGAGAGCGCGGGAGCTGCAGCGGAACTGGTACGGGGAGCCGTTGGGGGCGCTCTTCCGTAAGCTCATCGACGATCTCGGGCTCAACCAGGCCCGTCTCGCGACGGTCCTGGGGCTGTCCGCTCCCATGCTCTCGCAGCTGATGAGCGGCCAGCGCGCGAAGATCGGCAATCCCGCGGTGGTCCAGCGGGTGCAGCTGCTGCAGGAACTGGCGGCCCAGGCCGCGGACGGCAGCGTCAGCGCCGCCGAGGCGACCGAGCGCATGGACGAGATCAAGAAGTCGCAGGGGGGCTCCGTGCTCAGCAACACCACGCATACGACGAACAGTTCGGGCGCGCCGACGGTCAAGCGGGTGGTCCGCGAGATCCAGTCGCTGCTGCGCTCGGTGGCCGCGGCCGGCGACATCATCGAGGCCGCGGACAGCCTCGCCCCCAGCCACCCCGAACTGGCCGAGTTTCTCCGGGTCTACGGTGCCGGCCGCACCTCCGACGCGGTCGCGCACTACCAGTCCCACCAGAACTGACCCCACCCGCACGACCCCGCCCGGGGGGGGTGGGTGGTGTCGTGCCGCCCGTCGAGGGGAAGCGCCAAGAGCAGGGGTGGGTACAGAGGGGCCGGTGGGGCATCGGCGGCAGTGGGGTGGTCGCGCCGCCGGGAGGGGCCCAAGGGCCCAGGGGAGGAGCTGCGGCAGCCATGGGTGAGGTGTTCGCCGGCCGGTACGAGCTGGCCGACCCGATCGGACGCGGTGGCGTGGGCGCCGTATGGCGCGCCTGGGACCACCGGCGACGGCGTTACGTGGCGGCCAAGGTGCTCCAGCAGCGCGACGCCCACTCCCTCCTGCGTTTCGTACGGGAACAGGCCCTGCGGATCGACCACCCCCATGTCCTCGCCCCGGCCAGCTGGGCCGCCGACGACGACAAGGTGCTGTTCACCATGGACCTGGTCGGCGGCGGCTCCCTCGTCCACCTCGTCGGCGACTACGGTCCCCTGCCGCCGGCGTTCGTGTGCACCCTGCTCGACCAGCTTCTGTCCGGTCTCGCGGCGGTCCACGCCGAAGGTGTCGTGCACCGGGACATCAAGCCCGCCAACGTGCTGCTGGAAGCGACCGGTACGGGCCGGCCGCGGCTGAGGCTCTCCGACTTCGGCATCGCCATGCGGTTCGGCGAGCCGCGCCTGACGGAGACCAACCTGGTGGTGGGCACGCCCGGTTACCTCGCCCCCGAGCAACTGCTGGGCTCCGACCCGGACTTCCCGGCCGACCTGTTCGCCGTGGGTCTGGTCGCGCTGTATCTCCTCGAAGGCGCCAAACCCGATGTCAAGGCGCTCGTGCAGTACTTCGTGGACCACGGGACGCCGGGCGCGCCCAAGGGCATCCCCGAGCCGCTCTGGCAGGTGGTCGCCAGTCTGCTCCAGCCCGACCCGACGGCCCGGTTCCGCACCGCCACGGGGGCGCGGAAGGCGCTGGCCTCGGCGGTGGAGCTCCTGCCGGAACCCGGCCCCGACGACGAGCCGATCGAGATCTTCGACCAACTCGGCCCGCTCCCGCCGGGATTCGGCCCCGAGGGTCCCTTACGAGGCCGCCTGAAGACCGCCCCGAGGGCGACGGACACGCCTTCGACGGACACGACGGGTCCGGTCCCGGCCGGCCCGGTCCGGACCAGCTCGCCCGCTGCCGGCCCGGACCTGGCCGCGACGGACGGGACAGGTTCGCCCGCGTCCGGCCGAGGCATGGGCTCACCGGGCGCGACCGGATCAGCCGCCGGGCCGAGGGCGGCCTCGTGGAACCCGGCCGGTTCAGCCACCGCCGGCCCGGGCGCGGGCCCGGGAGACGTGACCGGTTCCGCGGCGGGCCCGTCGGCGGACCCAGGGCAAAGACACCCGGGCGCGCAGGGCGACGACGCACCCACCGACCCCCGCCGAGACGGCGACTCCCTCTCGGACACCGGTAGCTTCCGCCTCCCGCCTCCCCAGGCCACCGAGCCCACCCCCGGCTCCGTCCCGCGCCCGTCGGCTCCTCCCCCTCACACCCCGCCCGGCCCCTGGAACACCGCGCCGCCCGCGCCCTGGGCCTCGCCTCTGTACCCGGGGCCGGGGCGGCCCGATGACAGCACCACCGCCGCGTACACCACCCGGGCCCCGCAGGCTCCCCCTCCCGCCCGCCGGACTCCGCCCGCGCACGGCCGCCGCGCGCGCCGCCCGGACCGCCGCCCCGGGCCCCCGGCCAAGGCCGCGATCCCGATCCTGCTGCTGGCCCTGGCCTGCTACGCGGTCGGTTTCTGGGCACTGACCCGGGTCTGACCCCGCCGCGCCGCCCACGTCCACCCACCCAGCACCAACAGCAACACGGTTCCCAGCCCGATCCCCCCGACCGCGACGAGCGTCATCAGGAGGCCGCCCCCGCCCCCGGTGTCCCCGGTCGGCGCCGCCTCCCGGTCCTGAGCCATGACCGTGAAGACGCCGTCCGGCACGGGCCGCCCGGCGTACCCCGGCCCGGCATGCGCCCGCCCGTCGACCCGGACCCGGAGCGTCACACCGAACGGCCCCCGCCCGAACGTGCCGGCCATCTGCTCGCTGAGGTGCAGGACCAGGTAGTAGTCGCCGGCGAAGCGCATGGAGGTCACCGCGGTGGGCACGGCGTAGCGGTTGGTGTACTCCACCGGCGGCAGCGGGGCGAGGGCGACGGGCTTCCGGATGCCGGTGTAGCCGAGCGAGGCGTCGTCGACATAGCCGCGGACGGGGTTGTACAGCGCGAGGTTCAGGGCGTCGCCGACGTACCCGTGGCCCGCGGCGGCGTCCAGTTCGGCGGTGGCCTGCACGCGGCGGCCCCAGTCGAGCGGCACCTTGTAGAACAGGGTCCGGCCGGGCGCGAGCGTGGTCCGCCAGACGCCCTGCCCCAGCGGACGGGCCGCGGCGAAGCCGGGGCCGCCGGGCCGGTCGCGGGGCTCGCCAGCGAGCGGCTCGGGCGTGCTGGAGTCCCAGGCCCCGGGTGTGCCGCCGGAGGTCCCCGCCAGGCGGGATTCCGTGGTGGGCGCGATCTCCAGGTCCCAGCGCTGTGCCGCCCCCGCCGCGGCGGAGCCCCCGGTGTCGACGCGTTCGACGAGCAGGTAGTACGTCCCCGCGCCCTGGCACAGCGCCTTGCCGGCGTCCCGCTCCGCGAGGGCGGTGACCGGGTGCGGACTGAGCCCGGCGCCGAAGCGGCCGGAGGCGTAGGTGCAGGCCGTGCCGTGGGCGTCCCGCACCGACACGCGGATGCCGTCGGTGGCGGACACGGTGGCGTCCGCGGGCGGTACGGCGGTGACGGGGACGTAGGCCGTGGCCGTGGCGTCGGCGAGGTCGAGGCGGTAGTAGAGCCTGCCGTTCCTCGGCAGGGAGCTTCGGTAGGTCCGGCCGGGGTCGACCCGGGGGGCGTCCGCGAGGCCGGCCGCGCCCGCGACCGTACGGGCGCCCGGGGCGAAGGCGTACGCCTCCGGCCCGCCGTCGGCGGCGACCGCGCTGCCTGCCGGGAGCGCGCCCGTGGCGCACAGTCCCAGCGCCAGGGCGACGGCGCCCACGGCGCTCCGCCCCCGCAGAGCCGCAGGACCCCGCAGAGCCGCAAGACCACGCCAAGCAGTACGACCTCGCCAAGCGGTACGACCTCGCCGTCGCCGAGCCGTACGCCCTCGCCCCCGCACGTGCCACCCCCCTGTCGCTCCGCGTCCGCCGCCCTCCGCGGCGGCCGCACCGGACCGTGGCCCATCCTGCCCCGGGTGCCGCTCGGCCATCCGGGCAACGCGTACGGCCGTCCGAAAAGCCCGGCACCGCGTCCATCGGTCCGGCCACGCCTACAACAGCCCGCAGGACCCCGCAACCGGAAGCAACACAAAACCCCGACCGCTAGGGCGGCCGGGGTCTTTTCAGATTCTGGTATCGGTACTCACGAACCCGTGGGCACGGAGTCGGTGGCCTCCGTCCACAGGTCCTGCTCGGCGCGATCCGCCTGGATCTGGCGGTACACGAGGAGCCCGCCGATGGCGGCCAGTGCGACCAGGAGCAGCTTCTTCACCGCGCGACCTCGTCTTTCCTTGACGTAGGGGACCTCTGGCGCCCGACTATACACACCGATCGATACCGATCGGTGACCTGCTTCGGGCCCCAACTTCCGCCTCCGGCACCGCGATAAGCCAGGTCGGAAGCCATTCCGATCGGAGGGTGATCACACCTCCACGGAGGGTCACTTTGCTCCCCCTTCGCTCACCCTCACCAGGTTTTGGGAGTTTTCCCACCCTCTTGCGACCATCCGGGTGGTGTTCATCTGAACATCGCCGCGCCACGGCCGTAGGTCCACCACTTCGCCGAGCACATACACATCATGAGGAAAGTACGCAAATCGCCCGACCTGAAAGTGAGGGGCCATGACCCAGAACAAGGTCATGAAGCTGTGGACCGCCATCGTCACCGCCTTCCTCGCGCTGTGCACGGCGCTCGGACTCGCCACCGCCGCCAACGCCGCCACCGAGGCGGTCGCACCGCGGACCGAGAGCCCCCGCACCGACAGCGCGCTCCGCACGGCCCCGACGATCCCGGCGCCACGCCACTGGGCCTGGTCCCATGCCAGGGCCCTGCCCCCCACGATGAAGCAGCGGATCCGGGCCGAGGCCCACGGCAAGTCCCCCAGCTGCCGGCACCGGCCCTCCACCGAGTACGAGACAGAGCCCGAGGCCGCGGACGACGACTCCTCCGCAGCACTCGACTGCTGAACCTCCCCGCTCAGTACCGCAACGTCTCGACACAAAGGCGACTTGCGTACGCACCAGTCGAAACGGAATGACCCCCGGCCGGGATCGGCCGGGGGTCTTGCGCTGTCAGGGCCTGAGACGATGACCGCAGCCCCTCCGGAAAGGTGGTGAGTGCTGCCGTGAGCCGGCGCATCACCGTTGTCACCGCTGTCCACGCCCCGTCGGCCCGGTTCCTGACGGACGCGTGGGCGTCCCTGCGCGAGCAGGAACTGCCCGGCGGCTGGGAATGGGAGTGGGTGATCCAGGAGGACGGCGCCACGGACGAGGTCCGCCCCCGCGTCCCCGAGGACGGGCGGGTGGTCTTCCACCAGGGCAGGCGGGGCGGCCCCGGGGTCGCCCGGACGATCGCGCTGGCGCACGCCCGGGGCGCGTACGTGAAGGTCCTGGACGCCGACGACCAGCTCACGCCGGGCGCCCTGGCCCGCGACCTGGCCGCGCTGGAGGCCGACCGCGCCCTCGGCTGGACCACCTCCCGGGCCCTGGACCTGCTGCCCGACGGCTCCACGGCCGGCTTCCCCGGCGACCCGGACGACGGCCCGGTCGAACGCGGTGCCGTGCTCGACTTCTGGAAGCGCAACGACTTCCGCCTCCCGGTCCATCCGGCGACCCTCTGCATCCGCCGGGACCTGCTGGACGCCCTGGGCGGCTGGATGGCCCTGCCCGCCTCCGAGGACACGGGTCTGCTGCTGGCGCTGAACGCGGTGAGCCGCGGCTGGTTCACGGCGCGGACCGGCCTGCTGTACCGCAAGTGGGAGGGCCAGGTCACGGGCCAGGCCTCGCATGTCGACCCCGCCGAACGCGAGGCCCGTCTGGCGGTCGCGGAGGCCAGGGCCCGCGCACTCGCGCACCTGGAGTGGGCCTACCCGGGCGCTTCCCCCACCCGGTGAGCCACCGGATGACCCGCTCCCCGCGCTACTCCGTGAGGACGATCGCCTGCGAGGGGCACTTCTCGGCCGCCTCCCGGACCTGCGGGTCGTCGGCGGACTCCTCGCGGCCGGGCCGTACGGCGCCGTAGCCGTCCTCGAACGCGAACACGGCCGGCACCCGGTGCGCGCACTCGGCAGAGCCGTAGCACAGGGCGCGGTCGACGCTGACCTTCATACGTCCTCCAGCCGTAGGCGGTGACTTCGGCGTACCAGGACGTCACTGCCCCGCGGACCGGCCGCCGAACCGGCGTCACCGGGCCGTGGCCCGCTCCCGTCCCGCCCGGTGCGCTACCGCTCCCCGCCCGCGACGGAGAGCCAGTGGGCCACCCGGCGGGCGGTGGGCTCGTCGAGCCGGTCGGCCAGCACCCGCAGCGCCTCGCCGTCCTCGGGGCCGAGGTCGTACAGGCCCGCCTTGCTCAGTCCGGCCATGAGCACCTGGTGCCGGCGGTCCGTCATCCGTTCCGCGAGCTTCTCCGGTTCGCCGGTGCCCTGCGCGGGCCGCTCGGGCGCGGGGGCGGGGACCTTGGCGGCCGGGGTGTCGAAGAGGTGCCAGGCGCCGTCCCGCGGTCCCCACAGGGCGACCGCCGGCTCGTCCCCGCGGGCCCGTACGGTCCGGGTCATGTCCCCGACGGCGTACAGCACGGGACCCCGGTGCGGGGACTCGGCGCCCACCGTCCAGGAGTCCGGCGCGGACTGGTGGAACATCGCGACCCAGCGCGGAGCGCCGGGCGGCCGCGGGCACCGGGAACGCTTCTGCATGGCACTCACCCCTTCGCAACAGCCGACACGGCGACCGTAACTGACGGGCCGTCAGATAGCCAGGTCGCATTCCGCCCGCCGACCGGTTCCCGGCGCCTGCTTCTGGTCTGTTCACGGCCGGCATGGCACCCTGCCCGCGCACCCGGACCCGGGCGGACCGGGCGCCGGGCAGCGGACAGAGGAGGCCGAGGATGAGCGAACAGCAGGAGCCGGCGGCCACGACCGAGGGGCGGCGGGAGACGGCGGCGGAGACCACGCAACAGCCGGAGGCGCTGCGCGAGTTCCACGGCGGCCGGGCGCGCAGCGCCTACGCGCGGGCGGCCGCCGCGTGCCGGTACGCCGGTGTCGGCGAGGACGCGGCCGAGATCGTGCCGAAGGACCCCGTCGGCAGGGCCGCGGGCGCGCTGCGGCTGTCGGCGGGATCCCTCGCCGCCATGGCCGGCAACGCCCCGGATCCCGCGGCGGACGCCCGCTGCGCCCGCAACACCGCAGCCACCGCGGCCCTGGCCGCCCAGCTGGCCGCGGCACGCGACGACGGACCCGCCGGTGCGGCGGCCCTGCGCGCGGCGCTGGCGGCGTCCCGGGCCGCCGCGGCCGCGGCCGGCGCAGGGGGGCGGGACGTGTCCCTGAACGCCGCCGCCGAGCGGGCCGAGGGCGAGGCGGTCGCCAC
>NZ_JBSGDB010000297.1:0-11332 GCF_053602155.1 Streptomyces sp. NPDC004561 | reverse complement strand
AGTCGACGGGTGTCTCGTCGAGCATCCGACGCACATAGGTGCGAGGACCGCCGAACCCCGGGACCATCCGGGTCGGGACCGTCCGGGTCGGGATCGTCCTCGCCGTCGTCCTCGCCCGAGAACTGCTCCAGCGTCTCGTCCAGCCTGTCCTCGTCCAGCCCCGGCGCGTCGAAGGGGTTACGGCGCCTGCGGTGCGGCAGCGCGAGCAGCGCCGCCTGCCGGACGTCCTCGGCCAGGACGTCCGTCCGCCCGGCCCACGCGGCCAGCGCGGTCGCCGTCCGGGCCATCACGATGTCGGCGCGCATGCCGTCCACCTCGAAGGCCGCGCAGGTGGCCGCGATCTGCCGCAGCGCACCGTCGCCCAGCCGCACCTGCGGCAGCAACCTCCGTGCCGCCACGATCCGTTGCCGGACGGCGGCCTCCTCCTCGGCCCACCGCGCGGCGAAGCCGGCCGGATCGTCGTCGTACGCCAGCCTGCGCCGTACGACCTCCACCCGCTGGTCCGGTTCCCGGGACGCCACGACCTCCACGGTCAGCCCGAACCGGTCCAGCAACTGCGGCCGCAGCTCGCCCTCTTCGGGGTTCATGGTGCCGACGAGCAGGAAACGGGCCGCGTGCCGCACCGACACCCCCTCGCGCTCGACGTAGGAGGCGCCCATGGCCGCCGCGTCCAGCAGCAGGTCGACCAGATGGTCGTGGAGGAGGTTGACCTCGTCGACGTACAGGATCCCGCGGTGCGCGTCGGCCAGCAGGCCCGGCTCGAACGCCTTCACGCCCTCGGCGAGCGCCCGCTCGATGTCCAGGGCGCCGACCAGCCGGTCCTCGGAGGCGCCGACCGGCAGCTCGACCATGCGCGCGGGACGGGTCTCGAACGCCCCGGGCTCGTGCGGCCCGTCCGGGCAGCCCGGGTCGGGAGAGTCGGGATCGCAGGAGAAACGGCAGCCGGAGACCGCGTTCAGCTCCGGCATGAGCGCCGAAAGGGCTCGTACCGCCGTCGACTTGGCGGTGCCCTTCTCGCCGCGCACCAGCACCCCGCCGACCGCCGGGGACACGGCGTTCAGCAGCAGCGCGAGCCGCAGGTCGTCCTGGCCGACGACGGCGGTAAAGGGGAAGGGGGTGGTCACTGGTCGCCCTCCAAGTCGCCTTCCAGCTCCAGGTACGTGGCGCGCAGCCGCTCCAGCGTGTCCGCGTCCGGCTCGGCCCACAGGCCCCGGTCGGCGGCCTCCAGGAGCCGTTCCGTGATGCCGCGCAGCGCCCACGGGTTGGACTTCTTCATGAAGTCCCGGTTCTCCGGGTCGAAGACGTACTCCGCGCTGAGCTTCTCGTACATCCAGTCGTCCACCACGCCCGCCGTGGCGTCGTAGCCGAACAGGTAGTCGACGGTCGCGGCCATCTCGAAGGCGCCCTTGTAGCCGTGCCGGCGCATGGCCGCCATCCAGCGCGGGTTGACCACGCGGGCGCGGAAGACCCGGTGCGTCTCCTCGCCCAGCGTGCGGGTCCTCACCTGGTCCGGAACGGCGCTGTCGCCCACGTACGCCTCGGGGTTGGCGCCGGTCAGGTGCCGGACCATGGCGACCATGCCGCCGTGGTACTGGAAGTAGTCGTCGGCGTCGACCAGGTCGTGCTCGCGGGTGTCGACGTTCTTCGCGGCGACCGCGATCCGCCGGAACGCGGTCTCCATGTCCCCGCGCGCGGCCCGCCCCTCGAGACCGCGCCCGTAGGCGTAGCCGCCCCACACCGCGTACACCTCGGCGAGGTCGGCGTCCGAGCGCCAGTTGCGGGCGTCGATCAGCGGCAGCAGACCGGCGCCGTACGCGCCTGGCTTCGAGCCGAAGATGCGCGCGGTGGCCCGGCGCCGGTCGCCGTGCCCGGCGGTGTCCTCGTCGGCGTGCGCCTTCACGAAGTTCCGCTCGACCGGCTCGTCCAGCTCCGCCACCGCCCGCACCGCGTCGTCGATCAGCCCGACGACGTGCGGGAACGCGTCCCGGAAGAAGCCGGAGATGCGGACCGTGACGTCGATGCGCGGGCGCCCCAGCTCCGCCAGGGGGACCACCTCGAAGCCCGTCACCCGGCGCGAGGCGTCGTCCCACACCGGGCGGCAGCCCAGCAGCGCCAGGATCTCGGCGATGTCGTCGCCCTGGGTGCGCATCGCGGACGTACCCCACACCGTGAGGCCCACGGACTTCGGGTACTCGCCGGTGTCCTGGAGGTACCGGGCGACCAGCGAGTCGGCCAGCGACTGCCCGACCTCCCAGCTCAGCCGGGACGGGATCGCCTTGGGGTCCACGGAGTAGAAGTTGCGGCCGGTCGGCAGCACGTTGACCAGGCCGCGGGTCGGCGAGCCCGACGGACCCGCCGGGACGTAGCCGCCGTCCAGCGCCCGCAGGATGTGCCCGATCTCGTCGGTGGTCCGCGCGAGCCGCGGTACGACCTCGTCGCAGGCGAACCGCAACACGCCGAGAGCCGACGGGAGTTCGAGGCCGAGCACGTCACCCAGGACGGCGGGCACGGCCGCACGGTCCCACTCCCGTGCCTCCAGCCCCTCCGCGATCCGCCGGCACAGCTGCTCCAGCAGGTCGATCGCGTCGGACGCGGTCCGCGCGGGACCGTCCGCCAGGTCCGTCAGCTCCACCGGCACCTTCACCGGGGCGCCCGGCTCGCCCAGCAGCTCCTTCTCGTCCAGCCCGAAGTGGGCGGCGAGCGAGGCCCGCAGCCCCGGCAGGGCGTTCGCCTGCCCGCCCCAGACCTGCGAGGCGCGCAGCACGGCCAGCACCAGGTTCACGCGCGGCTCGCCGATGGGGCCGCCGCCCAGGATGTGCAGACCGTCGCGGATCTGCACGTCCTTGATCTCGCACAGATAGCCGTCGATGTGCATCACGAACTCGTCGAACTCGGCGTCGTCCGGCTGCTCGTCCACATGCAGGTCGTGGTGCAGCTCGGCGGCCTTGACGAGCGTCCAGATCTGGGCGCGGACGGCCGGCGCCTTCGCCGGGTCCAGGTCGGAGACGAGCGCGTACTCGTCCAGGAGCTGCTCCAGCTTGGCCAGGTCGCCGTAGCTGTCGGCCCGCGCCATCGGCGGGACCAGGTGGTCGACCACCGTGGCGTGCCCGCGCCGCTTGGCCTGGGTGCCCTCACCGGGGTCGTTGACGATGAACGGGTAGATCAGCGGCAGCTCGCCGAGGACCGCGTCCGGGGCGCACCCGGCGCTCAGCCCGAGGCCCTTGCCCGGCAGCCACTCCATCGTGCCGTGCTTGCCCATGTGCACGATCGCGTCCGCGCCGAAGCTGTCGTCCAGCCAGCGGTAGGCCGCCATGTAGTGGTGCGAGGGCGGCATGTCGGGGTCGTGGTAGATCGCGATCGGGTTCTCGCCGAAGCCGCGCGGCGGCTGGATCATCACGACCACGTTGCCGAACCGCAGGGACGCCAGCACGATGTCGTCGCCGTCCACGTACAGGCTGCCCGGCGGCTCGCCCCATGCCTCGGTCATCGCGTCCCGCAGCTCGGGGTCGAGCTTCTCGAACCACGCCCGGTAGTCGGCCAGCGGCACCCGCGCGGGCGCCGCCGCCAGCTGGTCCTCCGTCAGCCACTCCACGTCGTGGCCGCCGGCCTCGATCAGCCGGTGGATCAACTCGTCGCCGCCGGAGGGGTATTCGGTGAGCGAGTATCCGGCGTCCCGCAGCGCGTCCAGCACCCGTACCGCCGAGGCGGGCGTGTCCAGGCCGACCGCGTTGCCGACGCGGGAGTGCTTGGTCGGGTACGCGGTGAAGACCAGAGCGATCCTCTTCTCGGCGTTCGGCTTGTGCTTCAGCCGGGCGTGCCGCAGGGCGATCCCGGCCACGCGGGCGGCCCGCTCGGGGTCGGCGACGTACACCGGGACGTCGTCCGGGCCCTGCTCCTTGAAGGAGAACGGCACGGTGACGAGACGGCCGTCGAACTCCGGGATCGCCACCTGCATCGCCGCGTCCATGGGGGAGAGGGCGGCGTCCGACTCCTCCCAGGCCTGGCGGGAGGTGGTCAGGCAGAGGCCCTGCAGCACGGGGACGTCCAGGTCGGCGAGCGCGCCGATGTCCCAGGACTCCTCGTCGCCGCCCGCGGAGGCCCGCGAGGCGTGCGTGCCGCCGGCCGCGAGCACGGTCGCGACCAGCGCGTCGGCCCGCCCCAGCAGCTCGTACAGCCCGGCGTCCGCGCCGCGCAGCGAACCGCAGTAGACGGGAAGGGCGTTGGCGCCCCGCGCCTCGATCGCCTCGCACAGGGTGTCCACGAAGGCGGTGTTGCCGCTCAGCTCGTGCGCCCGGTAGAAGAGCACGCCCACGGTCGGCCGCCCGTCCACGGGCACCCGGTCGCCACGGACGCCGTACTCCGGCATCTTCCGCGGCTCCTCGAAGCCCTCGCCGGTCAGCAGCACGGTGTCCGACAGGAACCGGGACAGCTCCAGCAGGTTGGCCGGACCGCCCTCGACCAGGTACGTCAGCGCCTCCGCCACCACACCGGCGGGCACGGTCGACGCGGCCATCAGCTCGGCGTCCGGCACGGCCTCACCGCCCAGCAGCACGGCCGGGATCCCGGAGGCCCTCAGCGCGGCGAGGCCGTCCTCCCAGGCGCGCCTGCCACCGAGCAGCCGTACGACGGCGAGGTCCGCGCCGTCGAGCAGGCCCGGCAGCTCCCCCGCGACGTCGACCCGGGTGGGGTTGCCGATGCGGTAGTCCGCGCCGGAGGCCCGGGCCGCCAGCAGATCCGTGTCGGCGGTCGACAACAACAACACTGTGCTCATGCGGGCGCTCCCGGTGGAATGAAAGGCAGTCCTTGCGGCGCGCCCGACTCGATGAGCCGCCACAGCGCGTCCGTGTCCGCGTGCTGTTCGATCAGGTCGCCGAGCCGGTCGAGCTGCTCCTCGCGCAGCGCGGCGAAGGTGGTGTCCGGCGCGGGCACGAAGCGGCGGCCCGCGGCGGCGGCCACCTCGCGCAGAAACGCCCGCCGGAAGCCGTCCGACTCCAGCGCGCCGTGCCAGTGGGTGCCCCAGGTCCGGCCGACCCGGCAGCCGTCCAGGCTGCGCCCGTGGCCGTCGGAGATGAACGCCTCGCCGCCCTCGACCGTCGCCACCCCGTGGTGGATCTCGTACCCCTCGACGCGCTCGCCCAGGGCCTCGCCGGCCGGCCGGGTGAGGGTCTTCTCCCGGGCGAACCGCACCCGAACGGGCAGCACGCCGAGCCCGGGGACCGCGCCGGCGCGCGACTCGACCTCGTCCTCGATGTGCTCGCCGAGGATCTGGAAGCCGCCGCAGACGCCGAGGACCGGGCGCCCCTCGGCGGCCCTGCGGACCAGGGCGTCCGCGAGCCCGCGCGCCCTCAGCCACTCCAGCGCCCGGACCGTGCCCCGGGTCCCGGGAACGACGACCAGGTCCGCGTCGGCCAGCTCCTCCGGCCGGTCCACGAACCGCACCACGACCCCGGGTTCGGCGGCCAGCGCGTCGACGTCCGTGAAATTGGACATCAGCGGGACCGCGCACACGGCGACCCGCAGCACGTCCTCGCCGACGGGCGGGGCCACGGTGGACTCGCGCACGGTCCCGCGCAGGGAGACGCGCAGGCCGTCCTCCTCGTCGATGCCGAGCCCGTGCCGGAACGGCAGCACGCCGTAGGAGCGCCGTCCGGTGAGGCCGTGCAGCATGTCGAGGCCCGGCTCAAGGAGCGAGACGTCGCCGCGGAACTTGTTCACCAGGAACCCGGCGACCAGCTCCTGGTCCTCGGGCGAGAGCAGGGCGACCGTGCCGAAGAAGGACGCGAAGACGCCCCCGCGGTCGATGTCCCCCACCACCAGCACGGGCAGCCGCGCACCCCGCGCGATCCCCATGTTCACGATGTCGGTCCGGCGCAGATTGATCTCCGCCGGGCTGCCCGCCCCCTCACAGATCACCGCGTCATACGTGCCCCGCAACTCGGCCAGGCAGTCCAGGACCGTGCCGAGCAGGCGCTGCTGCCGCCCGCCGTGGTACCCGCGCGCGCTCAGCTCGCCCACGGGCTTGCCGAGCAGCACCACCTGGCTGCTCTGCTCCCCGCCCGGCTTGAGCAGCACCGGGTTCATCAGCGCGGTCGGCTCGATCCGGCACGCCTGGGCCTGCATGGCCTGGGCCCGCCCGATCTCCGCCCCCTCGCGGGTCACGAAGGAGTTGAGGGACATGTTCTGCGCCTTGAACGGCGCGACCTTCACGCCCTGGCGCACCAGCCACCGGCAGATCCCGGCCGTCACGACGCTCTTGCCGGCGTCGGAGGTGGTGCCGGCGACGAGGAGACCACCGTTCACTTCACACGTCCCTTCACGAGTCGGCGCGCGGCGACGGTGACGCCGAGCGCGAGCAGGCCGACGCGGCGGGAGAGCCGTACGGCCCGGTCGACGTCGGTGGCCCTGACGGCCCGTCCGGTGGCGCCGTTCAGCACGGGGCGGTGTTCGACACGGCCGCCGTAGGACAGGGTTCCGCCGAGGCGCACGCCGAGGGCGCCCGCGAAGGAGGCTTCGACGGGCCCGGCGTTGGGGCTCGGGTGCCGTGCCGCGTCCGCCCGCCACGCCCGTACGGCGCCCCGCGGATCGGGACCGGCCAGGGCGGCGAGTACGGCGGTCAGCCTGGCCCCCGGCCAGCCGGCGAGGTCGTCGAGGCGGGCCGAGGCCCAGCCGTAGCGGCGGTGGCGGGGGGACCGGTGACCGACCATCGCGTCGAGGGTGTTGACGGCCCGGAACCCGAGCAGCCCCGGCACTCCGGCCACGGCGCCCCACACCAGGGCGCCCACCACGGCGTCGGAGGTGTTCTCGGCGACGGACTCGACCACGGCCCGGGCGATGCCGTCGGCGTCCAGGGCCTGCGGGTCCCGGCCGCACAGGTGGGGCAGCCGGGCCCGTGCCGCCTCGACGTCCCCGGCCTGAAGGGCCCGCCCGACGGTCCGCGCCTCCCGGGCGAGGGAGGTGCCGCCGACGACGGCCCAGGTGGCGGCCGCGGTCAGCGCGACCGTGACGGCGGGGGAGGGGCGTACGGAGCGTGCGGCGACCGCGCCGAGCGCGACGGCGCCACCGGCGCACACGACGGTGTGCAGGGCGCCCCAGCCGCGGTGGTCGTGCCACAACGCGCGTTCCACGGCAGCGGCCGCCCGCCCGAACACGGCGACCGGATGCCCGTGGCGGGGATCGCCGAGGAGCAGGTCACCGAGGAGGCCGGCGGCGGCGCCGTACGCGTATGTGCGATCGGCACCCATCGGCTCAGCCGGCCGTGGGCACAGGAGCGGTCCTGGTACTGGTCCTTCGGCAGCCGAGCATCACGACACGTGTCCTCACTCAGGGTGTCCACGCCCTGGTTCGACGAGATCCGGCGGTGAGAGTTCCTGGCTTCCGGGGTGTTCTTCCCCGGTGACAGTGGCGGGACCGCGCCGGATTCGCACCGGCTTCCTCTCCTGCCGCCGTAGATGGCCTGGGCAGTCCACCACGCGCCCGGAACGGCCGTCAACCTGCCGTTGACCTGCGAGGGGAGAGTGTGCCGATCCCCACACCGTGGGACTGCCGGATACGCGAGAGGCTCCCCTCCACACCAGGTGGAGGGGAGCCTCTCGGGGTTTTCCGGGGTGCCGGGTCAGCCTCGGCCCTGATCCTCGGTCAGGCCTTGACCACGATCAGGTAGAAGCCGTACGCCACCGCCGCCGCGCAGGCCGCGAAGCAGACGTAGGCGCCGGTGACGGCGAGGGCGGCGGAGTCGCCCTGGGCCGCGGCCTGCTCGCGCCGGGCCAGGCCCCTGATGCCGAGGGTGAACAGGGCCACCAGGCCCACGGTGGCCACGAGGCTGACGCCGAAGACGGAGCCGATGGCCGCCCAGTCGATCTTCATGGGGATGCTTCCTTAGTAACCGGAGGAGTGACCGGGGTCAGACGGTGGCGGCCGGGGGAACGGCGGGGGCCGGTTCGGCGGCCGGGGCGGCGATCGTGGCCGTCAGGTCGCCGGTGACCGTGCCCACCGGGGGCGGGGTCACCGCGGCGATGGCGGCGGTCACCACGCCGGCCGGCTCCGCGGTCTCGTCGACGGCGTTGACGTTGGTGTGGTCGATGACCTCGCGGCGGGACAGCTTCCAGATCGTGGCGCTCGCGGCGACCAGGAAGACGGCGACGACCGCGGTGCCCCAGCCACCCAGGGCCGTGACGGACTCGGCGCCCGCGCCGACCAGAGCGGCGGCCGGCAGGGTGAGCACCCAGGCGACGGTCATGCGGGTCGCGGTGGACCAGCGGACCACTCCGCCCTTGCGGCCCAGGCCCGCACCCATCACCGAGCCGGAGACGACGTGGGTGGTCGAGAGGGAGAAGCCGAGGTGGGAGGAGGCCAGGATGGCCGTCGCGGCGCTGGTCTGGGCGGCGAAGCCCTGGCGCGGCTCCAGGTCGGTCAGGCCCTTGCCCATGGTGCGGATGATGCGCCAGCCGCCGATGTAGGTGCCGAGCGCGATGGCCAGGCCCGCGGAGAGGATCACCCAGGTGGGAGGGTTGGAGTCGGGGGCGATGGAACCGCCCGCGATCAGCGCGAGGGTGATGACGCCCATCGTCTTCTGCGCGTCGTTGGTGCCGTGCGCGAGGGAGACCAGGCCGGCGGAGGCGATCTGGCCGGCGCGGTAGCCCTTGCGGGTGGCCTCGCCCTCGGCCTTGCCGCCGACGCCGTAGGAGAACCGGGTGGCCAGCATCGAGGCGATGCCCGCCACCACGGGCGCGGCGACCGCCGGGAGCAGCACCTTGGTGACCAGCACGTCACCGTGCACGGCGCCGAAGCCCGCGGAGGCGACGGTGGCGCCGATCAGACCGCCCATCAGGGCGTGGGAGGAGCTGGAGGGCAGACCCACCAGCCACGTCACCAGGTTCCAGAGGATCGCGCCGACCAGTGCGGCGAAGATGACCTCGGGACGGATGCCGGCCTCGTCGACGAGGCCTTTGGAGATCGTGTTCGCGACCTCCACGGAGAGGAAGGCGCCCACCAGATTGAGGGCGGCGGACATGGTCACCGCGATCCTGGGCTTCAGGGCGCCTGTCGAGATGGTGGTGGCCATCGCGTTCGCGGTGTCGTGGAAACCGTTCGTGAAATCAAACGCGAGTGCGGTTACCACCACAATCGCGAGGATCAGCGAGAAGCTTTCCATTTACCCAGGCAATCGTTCGAGGTCGTTGGCTGGTTGAACGTAGGCAACCTGGGTGAACGGAAGATGAACTGAGTCGGGCATCGGGGTGTCCTTGACGAGGGACGGGGATTCCGTTCGCCGTCGTCGGCCCAAGCGTGCCTTGGGCTACCAACCCCGGGCGAAGGCCCGCAGGTCGCCCGCCGGCCCGTTGAAGAGATTCTGGTCACCCGGCAGCCCGCCGCCGGTGCCGTACTGCCAGAACGTCCAGGACCGCCACCCGCCCGGCAGCGTCCCCGGGCCCGAGCTGCCGTGCCGGGCGATCCACAGCGGGTGGCGGGAGGCGAAGGCGCTGCTGTCGCCGGTGCACAGCTTCCACCACTGGGCCGTGGTGTAGATCACCGGGCGGCGGCCGGTCTCCCGCTCCATCTCGTCGCTGAACGACCAGATCCAGTCGACCATCTGCTTCGTGCTCAGCCCGTAGCACTCCTGCTTCTCGCTGTACGGGTTGTACTCGATGTCCAGCGCGGGCGGCAGCGTCCAGCCGTCCGCCCGCCAGTCCCCGCCGTTGCGCACGAAGAACTCGGCCTGCCGGGCGCCGGAGGACCGGTCCGGCAGCGCGAAGTGGTACGCGCCCCGGATCAGCCCCGTCCCGCGCGCGCCGTCGTACTGCTCGTCGAAGTAGGGGTTGCGGTAGTCCGTGGACTCGGTCGCCTTGACGTAGACGAACCGCGCGCCGTCGTCCTGCGCGGCCGGCCAGTCCACCTGCTTCTGGTGGGACGAGACGTCGTGCCCCCGGGGCAGGTCCCCGGCCCACGCGGGAGGGCCGGCGGCCGAGGCGGTGGTGGCGCTCGCCAGGACGAGCGCGGCCGCGGCCGCCGCGAGGACACCGGCGCGGCGGCGGATGGAGGTGCGTTCACGGGCCATGTGCCGTCTCTCCCGGGGTGGTGGACGGCCAGTCCGTCCGGCGGCAAGCGGGATCATTGAAGGCCCGTAGATCATCGAACCGGTACTGTTTTATGGCGTTTCGCGGCGAGATCCCCCGTTCGGGGGCACGGCCTCGGGTGACCTCGCACGGCCTCGTGCGACCGGCTCCGGCGGCCGGACCGCCCCGCCCGCCGCCGGGCCGGCTGGCAGGATCGCCGCATGACCGAACAGCGACGCGACGCGGACGAGGAAACGGCACACCTGTGGGCGGCACTGGTCGCGACGGCACGCCGCAGCGTCGCCGACGGGCTGGTCGTCGGCACCTCCGGCAACGTCTCCGCACGCGTCGGGGACCTCGTGCTGGTCACCCCGTCGGGCGTGCCCTACGACCGGCTCACCCCGGACGACATCACCGGCGTCGACCTCTCCGGACGCCAGGTGCTCGGCACGCTGGTGCCGACCAGCGAGCTGCCCATGCACCTAGCCGTCTACCGCACCACCGACGCCCGCGCGGTCGTCCACACCCACGCCGTGCACGCCACCGCGGTCTCCACGCTCGTGCCCGAACTCCCACCGGTCCACTACATGACCGGCGCCCTCGGCGGACCCGTCCGCGTCGCCCCCTACGCGACCTACGGCACCGACGAACTGGCCGGGAACATGCTCCGCGCCCTCGCCGGCCGCTCCGGCTGCCTGCTGCAGAACCACGGCACGATCACCTACGGCGCCACCCTCGACCAGGCCTACGACCGCACCGCCCAGCTGGAGTGGATGTGCCGGCTGTGGCTGACGGCGTCCGGCGTGCCGGGTCTGACCCCGTCCCTGTTGTCGGAGGCACAACTGGCCGAGGCCGGGGAACGTTTGAAGGGATACGGCCAACGGAGGTGACCCCTTGTCGCGCAAGCCCCTGTTCCGCTCCCTCGCCGCGCTCCAGCGTCCCACGGGTCCGCTCGCCCGGATCCGCGGCGACGGCGCCCGGCTCCGGCGCGCCCTGACGTCGGCGCCGAACCGGCCCGCACCAGCACGGCTCTCGCTCCGCCCCGGTCCTCCGCTGGCCGCTCCCGGCGACGCACACGACACTGGAGCCGTGCGCACCGTCAAAGCGACCGCCGCGCTCGACCCGGGAGACCTCGACGCCGGTCACGATCTCCAGTTCGTGGACCTCGGAGTACTTCTCCAGGTAGCGCCCACGTCCTGGATGTCGAAGACGACCGTGTCGACGCCGGAGGCGGTGAACACGTCGGCGAGGGCCCGGCCGCTCTTCAGATACGTGTCGTA
>NZ_JBSGDB010000296.1:0-11406 GCF_053602155.1 Streptomyces sp. NPDC004561 | reverse complement strand
GACGCCGTGGCCCGCCTCGACGCCCTGGAGGCCGACCTCACGCGCGCGGTGGCCCCGTCAGTAGGAGGAACCGGACGCGCCCAGCGAGCCCGTCGGGTGCCAGACCGTCTTCGTCTCCAGGAACGCCGTCATCCGGTCGATGCCCGGCGTCTCGAAGTAGTCCACAGGCTGTGGACGAAGGACGCGCTTCAGGTTGTCCGCCGCCGCGATCTCCAGTTCCTTCGCCAGCCCCTCGTCGGCGCCCGCGAGGTCGATCGCGTTGACGTCCTGGTGCGCGGCCAGCGGCGCCGCGATCTCGGCCGTACGGCCGGACAGGACGTTGACCACGCCACCCGGGACGTCGGAGGTGGCCAGCACCTCGCCGAGGGACAGCGCGGGCAGCGGGGCCTTCTCGGAGGCGACCACGACGGCCGTGTTGCCGGTGGCGATCACCGGGGCGAGCACCGAGACCAGGCCCAGGAACGACGACTCCTGCGGGGCCAGCACGGCGACCACACCGGTCGGCTCCGGCGAGGACAGGTTGAAGAACGGGCCCGCCACCGGGTTGGCGCCGCCGATCACCTGGGCGATCTTGTCGGTCCAGCCGGCGTACCAGACCCAGCGGTCGATCGTCGCGTCCACGACCGCGGCGGCCTTCGACTTGGACAGGCCCTCGGCTTCGGCGACCTCACGGACGAACTGGTCCCTGCGGCCCTCCAGCATCTCCGCGACGCGGTAGAGGACCTGGCCGCGGTTGTAGGCGGTCGCGCCGGACCAGCCGCCGAACGCCTTGCGCGCGGCGACCACCGCGTCCCGGGCGTCCTTGCGCGAGGACAGGGGAGCGTTGGCCAGCCAGTTGCCCTTCGAGTCCGTCACCTCGTACACCCGGCCGCTCTCGGAACGCGGGAACTTCCCGCCGACGTACAGCTTGTAGGTCTTGAAGACAGTGAGCCGATCAGACATCGAGGTACGCCTCCAGGCCGTGGCGGCCGCCCTCGCGGCCGAAGCCCGACTCCTTGTAACCGCCGAACGGCGAGGTCGGGTCGAACTTGTTGAACGTGTTGGACCAGACGACACCGGCGCGCAGCTTGCCGGCGACGGCGAGGATCCGGGAGCCCTTCTCGGTCCAGATGCCCGCCGACAGGCCGTACTGCGTGTTGTTCGCCTTGGCGACCGCCTCGTCGGGGGTGCGGAAGGTGAGGACCGACAGCACCGGGCCGAAGATCTCGTCGCGGGCGATGGTGTGCGCCTGGGTGACGTTCGTGAAGAGCGTCGGGGCGAACCAGTAGCCGGAGGAGGGCAGTTCGCAGGCCGGGGACCAGCGCTCGGCGCCCTCCGCCTCGCCCCGCTCGGCGAGCGAGGTGATCCGGGCCAGCTGCTCGGCGGAGTTGATCGCGCCGATGTCGGTGTTCTTGTCCAGCGGGTCGCCGAGGCGCAGCGTGGACAGGCGGCGCTTCAGGGCGTCCAGCAGCTCGTCCCGGACCGACTCCTGGACGAGCAGGCGGCTGCCCGCGCAGCAGACCTGGCCCTGGTTGAAGAAGATGCCGGTGACGATGCCCTCGACGGCCTGGTCGATCGGGGCGTCGTCGAAGACGATGTTGGCGCCCTTGCCGCCCAGTTCCAGGGTGAGCTTCTTCCGCGTGCCGGCGACCGTGCGGGCGATCTGCTTGCCGACGGCGGTGGAGCCGGTGAAGGCCACCTTGTTCACGTCCGGGTGCGCGACGAGCGCGGCGCCCGCGTCGCCGTAGCCCGGGAGGATGTTGACGACACCCTTGGGCAGGCCCGCCTGGCGGCAGATGTCCGCGAAGAACAGCGCCGAGAGCGGGGTGGTCTCCGCCGGCTTGAGGACGACCGTGTTGCCGGCCGCGAGCGCCGGGGCGATCTTCCACGCCAGCATCAGCAGCGGGAAGTTCCAGGGGATGACCTGGCCGGCCACGCCCAGCGGCCGGGGGTCGGCGCCGAAGCCGGCGTGGCCGAGCTTGTCGGCCCAGCCCGCGTAGTAGAAGAAGTGCGCGGCGACCAGCGGGAGGTCCGCGTCGCGGGTCTCCTTGATCGGCTTGCCGTTGTCCAGCGTCTCCAGGACGGCCAGCTCGCGGCTGCGCTCCTGGACGATGCGGGCGATGCGGAACAGGTACTTGGCGCGCTCGGAGCCGGGCAGCGCCGACCACTTCTCGAACGCCTTGCGGGCCGCCTTCACGGCGCGGTCGACGTCCTCGGGACCCGCCTGCGCGACCTCGGAGAGGACCTCCTCCGTCGACGGCGAGACGGTCTTGAAGACCTTGCCGTCCGCGGCCTCGGTGAACTCACCGTCGATGAACAGGCCGTACGAGGGCGCGATGTCGACGATCGAGCGGGACTCGGGCGCTGGTGCGTACTCGAATGCGGATGCCATGGTGATCAGTCCACCGTTACGTAGTCGGGGCCGGAGTAGCGGCCGGTGGCCAGCTTCTGACGCTGCATCAGCAGATCGTTCAGGAGCGAGGAGGCGCCGAAGCGGAACCAGTGGTTGTCCAGCCAGTCCTCGCCGGCCGTCTCGTTGACGAGGACGAGGAACTTGATGGCGTCCTTGGTGGTGCGGATGCCGCCGGCCGGCTTCACGCCGACCTGGATGCCGGTCTGGGCGCGGAAGTCGCGCACCGCCTCCAGCATCAGCAGGGTGTTGGCGGGGGTGGCGTTGACCGCGACCTTGCCCGTGGAGGTCTTGATGAAGTCGGCGCCGGCCAGCATGCCGAGCCAGGAGGCGCGGCGGATGTTGTCGTACGTCGACAGCTCGCCGGTCTCGAAGATGACCTTCAGCCGGGCGCTCGTCCCGCAGGCCTCCTTCACGGCGACGATCTCGTCGTACACCTTCAGGTACTTGCCCGCGAGGAACGCGCCACGGTCGATGACCATGTCGATCTCGTCGGCGCCCGCGGCGACGGCGTCGCGGACGTCGGCCAGCTTCACGTCGAGGGCGGCGCGGCCGGCCGGGAAGGCGGTGGCGACCGAGGCGACCTTCACGCCGGAACCGGCGACGGCCTCCTTGGCGACGGCCACCATGTCGGGGTAGACGCAGACGGCCGCCGTGGTCGGGGTCGTCCGGTCCGTCGGGTCGGGGTGGACCGCCTTGGCGCCGAGCGCCCGGACCTTGCCCGGGGTGTCCGCGCCTTCCAGCGTCGTCAGGTCGACCATCGAGATGGCGAGGTCGATGGCGTACGCCTTCGCGGTGGTCTTGATGGAACGGGTGCCCAGAGACGCGGCGCGCGCCTCCAGGCCGACCGCGTCGACGCCGGGCAGCCCGTGCAGGAAGCGGCGCAGCGTGCTGTCGGACGCGGTGACGTCGGCGAGAGCGTTGGCTGGGGGTGCAGTGGTGGGCATGGTCACCAGACGAGCATATCTACGCGCGTAGCTGCTGTACACCCCGGACGCTCAACTCGGCCCTTGTCGATCACGGATGAGCGCCGGTACCGGGGCGCGTGGCGGCGCCCGCGGGCGCGTCATGCACAATCGGGGCCATGACGACCCCGGACCACCAGTCACCCGCGTCACAGCCTCCGGTGCCCTCCGCCAAGGACCGGATCTACCGCTCGCCCATGGCGCTCGCGGGCGGCGTGCTGCTGCTCGCGATCGTCGCGTGGCTGGGCTTCGACGCGCTGTTCCGCGGCCACGGCCGCACCCCGTGGCTGGCGCTCGCCGGAATGATCCTGGTCTTTCCGCTGGTGATCGCCTTCACGATCCGCCCCGCCGTCTTCGCGAACGAGGAGCGGCTGCGGATCCGGAACCCGTTCCGGGTGATCACCGTGCCCTGGGGCCAGGTCGAGTATCTGCGCTCCAGCTTCTCCAACGAGGTCGTCGCGAAGTCCGGCGCCAAGTACCAGCTGTGGGCCGTCCCGGTCTCGCTGCGGGCCCGCAAGCGTGCCGAGCGCCGCCAGGCCCGGGCGGCGGCGGACGCGGCCCGGGGGAGCTCGGCCACCGGCCGGATCGGCGGGCTCGGGGCGGGCGGCTTCAGCCCCGGTGGCTTCGGCTTCGGCGGCGGGTTCGGCCAGCGCGACGACACCGCCGGGCCGACCCGGGCGGAGACCGACAAGGTCATGGACGACCTGCGCGACCTCCTGGACCGCCGCGCCGACGCGGAGCCGGCCCAGGGCGAGATCACGGTCCGCTGGGCCTACGAGGTGGCCGCGCCCGCCGTGGCGGGGGCCATCCTGCTGGCGATTCTGCTTGCCATGGGGTGAGCGCGGGGCGCTGGCCTCGGGGTGAGTGCCGGGTGCCGAGGGCTCGCGGGTGTGCGGCTCTGGGTGGGTGCCGAGGGCTCGCCGGGCGCGGGCACGAGGTGAGGGCCAGGTGCTGTGGACTCGCGGGGCGCTGGCGTGACTGAGTGGCGAGCGCTGAGGGCTCCGTCCGGGGGTGCTTGGTTACGGCCGACCATGGCCGCCGCTCGTACGGATACGTGTACGGGCTGCGGGCCGGGTGCCGAGGGTGCGCGGGTATGCCTGCACATGGTGAGTGCGGGGCGCTCCGGGTTTGCCGGGGGGCTGGCACCGGCTGAGGGCGGGGCGTCCGGGCTCGCCGGGGTTGTCTGCATGGCCCCGTGCTGAGGGCTTGTCCGGAGCGTCTGGTCACGAGCCGACCGTGGCCGCCGCTCGTACGGATACGGATGCGGGCTGCGGGCCGGGTGCCGAGGGTGCGCCGTGGCCCACACCAGCCGGCGTATGTCTGCAGTCCGAACCGCCGGGTGCCGTGGGGCGCCCGGCGGTTCGGTCGTGGCGGCGGTCCGGTGTCAGATGCCGGCCGCTGTCGACAGGTCCTGCTTGACGGACTCCAGGAGGCGCGTCGCGCGGGCGCGGGCGGCCGGGAGGCCGGCGTGCGTGGCGACCGGAACGACGACCTCCAGGTAGCACTTCAGCTTGGGCTCCGTGCCGCTGGGGCGGACGATGACGCGGGCGCCCTCCAGGGTGTAGCGCAGGCCGTCCGTGGGCGGCAGCCGGTCCGTGCCCCGGGTCAGGTCCTCGGCGCGGGTGATGGCCAGGCCGGCCAGCTCGGTCGGGGGCTGCTCCCGCAGGCGGCGCATCGCGTCGGCGATCACGGAGAGGTCCTCGACCCGGACCGAGAGCTGGTCGGTGGCGTGCAGGCCGTGCTCGACGGCGAGGTCGTCGAGCAGGTCGAGCAGGGTCCGGCCCTCTTCCTTCAGCACCGAGGCCAGCTCCGTGATCAGCAGCGCGGCGGTGATGCCGTCCTTGTCGCGCACGCCCTCCGGGTCCACGCAGTAGCCGAGGGCCTCCTCGTAGCCGTACCGCAGGCCGTCCACGCGGGCGATCCACTTGAAGCCGGTGAGCGTCTCCTCGTACGGCAGGCCGGCCTTCTCGGCGATCCGGCCGAGGAGGGACGAGGAGACGATCGACTCCGCGAAGGTGCCGGTCGCTCCGCGCCGTACCAGGTGCGCGGCGAGCAGGGCGCCGACCTCGTCGCCGCGCAGCATCCGCCAGTCGGCCCCGTCCTTCACGGCGACGGCGCAGCGGTCGGCGTCGGGGTCGTTGGCGATGACGAGGTCCGGGTCGGTCGCACGGGCCCGCGCGAACGCCAGGTCCATCGCGCCCGGCTCCTCCGGGTTGGGGAAGGCCACCGTCGGGAAGTCCGGGTCCGGGTCGGCCTGCTCGGCCACCAGCGCCGGCTCGGGGAAGCCGGCGCGGGCGAACGCGGCCACCAGCACGTCCCGGCCGACGCCGTGCATGGCCGTGTAGACCGTGCGGGCGGTGCGCGGGGAACCGGCGGCGAGGACGGCGTCGGTACGGGCCAGGTAGGCGTCCAGGACCGCGTCGTCCAGGGTCTCCCAGCCGCTGTCCGGTCGGGGTACGTCGTGCAGGGAGGCGATCGCGTCGATCTCGGCGGCGATCCCCGCGTCGGCGGGCGGCACGATCTGGGAGCCGTCGCCGAGGTACACCTTGTAGCCGTTGTCCCGGGGCGGGTTGTGGCTGGCGGTGACCTCCACGCCCGCGACCGCGCCCAGGTGCCTTGTCGCGAAGGCCAGGACGGGGGTGGGCAGCGGACGGGGGAGCACGGCGGCGCGCAGGCCGGCGCCGGTCATCACGGCGGCGGTGTCCCGGGCGAAGTCGGCGGACTTGTGGCGGGCGTCGTAGCCGATGACGACGAGGCCGGCGTTCTCGTCCCCGTGCGGGGTGCCGTTCTTCTTCAGGTACGCGGCGAGACCGGCGGCCGCGCGGATGACGACGCCGCGGTTCATGCGCATGGGACCGGCGCCGAGCTCGCCGCGCAGGCCCGCGGTGCCGAACTGGAGGGTGCCGCTGAAGCGGACCGACAGTTCCTTGACGTCGCCTGCGTCGATCAGCCGGGAGAGCTCCTCACGGGTCTCCGCGTCGGGGTCCTCGGCGAGCCATGCCTCGGCCCTGCTGATGAGATCGTCGTGCACCTTGGGATCAACCTCTCCTAGTCATCGCCGAGGGCTCCGCCCCCGGACCCCCGTGTGCCCACCCGCCCCTCCGGGACCGTCGGCCGGGAAGCGGGCGGGCGGAACAGCAGGCCGCTTACAGCTTGCCCAGCACCTGGCCGAGCAGCGCGCCCATACGCGCCGCGGAGTCGCGGCCCGCCTGGAGGACCTCCTCGTGGTTGAGGGGCTCGCCGGTCATGCCGGCGGCGAGGTTGGTCACCAGGGAGATGCCCAGCACCTCGGCGCCCGCCTCACGCGCGGCGATGGCCTCCAGGACCGTGGACATGCCGACCAGGTCCGCGCCGATGACGCGGGCCATGCGGATCTCGGCCGGGGTCTCGTAGTGCGGGCCGGGGAACTGCGCGTAGACGCCCTCCTCCAGGGAGGGGTCGATCTCCTTGCACAGGGTGCGCAGGCGCGGCGAGTAGAGGTCGGTCAGGTCGACGAAGTTGGCGCCCACGATCGGCGAGGTGGCCGTCAGGTTGATGTGGTCGCTGATCAGGACCGGCTGACCGGGACGCATGCCCTCGCGCAGGCCGCCGCAGCCGTTGGTGAGGACCACGGTCTTGCAGCCGGCGGCGACGGCGGTGCGCACGCCGTGCGCGACCGCGGCGACGCCGCGGCCCTCGTAGTAGTGGGTGCGGCCGAGGAAGACCAGGGCGCGCTTGTCACCGAAGGAGTACGAGCGGATCTTGCCGCCGTGACCCTCGACGGCCGGCGGCGGGAAGCCGGGCAGCTCGGTGACCTGGAACTCGGCGTCGGGCGCGCCCAGGGCGTCGACGGCCGGAGCCCAGCCGGAGCCCATCACGAGGGCGACGTCGTGGGTCTCGGCGCCGGTGAGTTCGCGCAGGCGCGCGGCGGCGGCGTCGGCGGCGGCGTAGGGGTCGCCCTGGATGTCGTCCGGAAGAAGAGATGCGTTCACGGGACTGAGGGTAGCCGGTCTTCGCCTACGCGCGTAGATGACAGAGCTCACGGGATTGGGATCGTTGTCTTGTCGTTTTCGACGAGGCAGGGCCTACTTGCCGCGGGCGCGGCCGGATCCGTCCGGGCCGACGCCGTCAGCAGGGTCGTTTGCGCAGTTCCATCACATAGTCGTGGGGCGCCCCGGCGGACTCCGCCGCGTCGGCGACCTCGCCCAGGTAGCGCGCCGACGGCAGACCGCCCTCGTAGCCGTTGAGGACGTACGTCCAGGCGGACTCCTCGCCGTCCAGGGTGTGCACCCGGACCCGCACGCGCCGGTAGATGCCGAGGCCCACGCCCTCCCACCGGTCGAGCGACTCCTCGTCCATGGGTGCGATGTCGTAGAGGCCGACGAAGACCTGTGCCAGCGGCTCCTCGACGATCGTCGCCAGCGCGCCCTCCCAGCCGAGCTGCTCGCCGCCGAAGGTCAGCCGCCAGTCGTTCAGCCAGCCCGTGGCGCGCAGCGGGGAGTGCGGGGCACGGCGGGACATCAGCCGCGCGTCGAGGTTGCCGGCGTACGCGGCATAGAGCGACATGGGGAGAGGGTACGGCAGGGCCGCGCGGGCCTCTCCCGCCCCTGGAACGATCCCGTGCCGCCCCCGGGCAGTAGCACCTTGAAGCGTGCGGGACAATGGAGTACGTGACTCGGATCGTGATCATCGGTGGCGGACCCGGCGGATACGAAGCGGCGCTGGTGGGCGCCCAGCTCGGCGCGGAGGTGACCGTCGTCGACTGCGACGGTCTGGGCGGAGCGTCGGTACTGACCGACTGCGTGCCGTCGAAGACCCTTATCGCTACGGCCGAGGTCATGACGACCTTCGACTCGTCGTACGAGGAACTCGGCATCATCGTCGCCGACGACACCCCGCCGCTGGAGCAGGCGGCCCGGGTGGTCGGCGTGGACCTGGGGAAGGTCAACCGCCGGGTGAAGCGGCTGGCCCTCGCGCAGTCCCACGACATCACCGCCTCCGTCACCCGCGCCGGCGCCCGGGTCATGCGCGGCCGCGCCCGGCTGGACGGCATGCAGGCCCTCGACGGGTCCCGCAAGGTCGTCGTCACCGCCGCCGACGGCACCGAGGAGACCCTCACCGCCGACGCCGTCCTCATCGCCACCGGCGGTCACCCGCGCGAGCTGCCCGACGCCCAGCCCGACGGCGAGCGCATCCTCAACTGGACCCAGGTCTACGACCTCGACGAGCTGCCGGACGAGCTGATCGTGGTCGGCTCCGGCGTGACCGGTGCCGAGTTCGCCGGCGCCTACCAGGCGCTGGGGTCGAAGGTGACCCTCGTCTCGTCCCGGGACCGCGTGCTGCCGGGCGAGGACCCGGACGCGGCCGCCGTCCTGGAGGACGTCTTCCGCCGCCGCGGCATGAACGTCATGGCCCGCTCCCGCGCGCAGTCCGCCAAGCGGGTCGGCGACCGGGTCGAGGTGACGCTGGCCGACGGCCGGGTCATCAGCGGCACGCACTGCCTCATGGCCGTCGGCGCCGTCCCGAACAGCGCGGGCCTGGGCCTGGAGGAGGCCGGCGTGAAGCTGCGTGAGTCGGGTCACATCTGGACCGACAAGGTGTCGCGCACGACCGCCCCCGGTGTCTACGCGGCCGGTGACGTGACCGGCGTCTTCGCGCTCGCGTCCGTCGCCGCCATGCAGGGGCGCATCGCCATGTACCACTTCCTGGGCGACGCGGTGGCCCCGCTGAACCTGAAGACGGTCTCCTCGAACGTCTTCACCGACCCCGAGATCGCCACCGTCGGCTACACGCAGGCGGACGTGGACGCGGGCAAGATCGACGCCCGGGTCGTCAAGCTGCCCCTGCTGCGCAACCCGCGCGCCAAGATGCAGGGCATCCGGGACGGCTTCGTGAAGATCTTCTGCCGTCCGGGTACGGGCATCGTCGTCGGCGGTGTCGTCGTGGCGCCCCGCGCCTCGGAACTCATCCACCCCATCTCGATCGCCGTCGACAACAATCTGACGGTCGAACAGATCGCGAACGCCTTCACGGTGTACCCCTCTCTTTCGGGGTCGATCGCGGAGGTCGCCCGGCAGCTCCACACCCGCAAGGCGACCGGCGAGGCCTGACGGTCGGGGTGAACTTCCCGCTGGTCACGGGGAGTTGTCGAGCATGCGTGCGGCATAGTCGGGGCGGGTAACCCCTATACCACCTCCCGCCCTACCATGCGAACAACTTCTGTTATTCGGCGCAAACTGCTGAAACCAGACGGTCGCTGGGGTTACTGTCAGTTTCGTGTTCGCTGCTGAACGTCGCCAATTGATCCTCGAAATGGTGCGAGCGAACGGTGCCGTGTCGCTCCGTGAACTCGCCCGCGTCGTCCAGACCTCCGAAGTGACCGTACGGCGGGACGTGCGGGCACTGGAGGCAGAAGGACTCCTCGACCGCCGGCACGGCGGTGCGGTACTGCCCGGTGGGTTCACGCGAGAGTCGGGCTTCCCGCAGAAGTCCCATCTCGCTACCGCCGAGAAGACGGCCATCGCCGACCTCGCCGCGGGCCTCGTCGAAGAAGGCGAGGCCATCGTGGTCGGCGCGGGTACCACCACACAGGAGCTGGCCCGTCGGCTCGCGCGGGTGCCCGGACTGACCGTCGTCACCAACTCCCTGCTGGTGGCACAGGCGTTGGCCCATGCCAACCGGGTGGAGGTCGTGATGACCGGCGGCACCCTGCGTGGCTCCAACTACGCCCTCGTCGGCTCCGGAGCCGAACAGTCCCTCCAGGGACTGCGCGTGTCGAAGGCCTTCCTGTCCGGGAGCGGGCTCACCGCCGAGCGCGGGCTGTCCACGTCCAACATGCTCTCTGCGTCCGTCGACCGGGCGCTGGTGCAGGCCGCCGCCGAGGTCGTGGTCCTCGCCGACCACACCAAGCTGGGCACCGACACGATGTTCCAGACCGTGCCGACCGACCTCATCACCCGGCTGGTCACCGACGAGCCGCCCGGCCACGACGACCGTGCCGCCACCGAGTTGCAGGCCCTCGCCGACCAGGGGGTGCAGATCGCCGTGGCCGGGGCGAGCGGGAACCAGGGGGGTGAGCAGGTCCCGGCGGCACGGCGCGCTCCGCTGCCGGGGCCGCGCAGGGGCCAGGTGCCCGGCGGGGCGCTGCGGACGGCCTCGGTGCTGGGAGGGGAGCAGCCGACGGGCTCGGAGCGGGGCCGGGTCGCCGACCTGCGGCGCCGCTGACCGCCACCGCGGGTCCGTCCCGGCAGCACGCGAAGCCGGGCGCACGGCATCCGCGTCAGCGGCTGCCCCAGGCCCCGCTCGCCCGCCGGCCCACCCGGCGCGGCGGCCTGCCGGCTTGGTCGGCCAGGGCCCGTACCGTCGCCGCCCATTCATCCGTGGTGGCCACCCTCGCGTGGCAACGGACCGCGGTCAGGGCGACCGGAGCCGCGCCCGTGACGGCAGGCACCGTCGGCGCGGTGGCCTGTCGGCGAGGTCGGCCAGGGCCCGTACGTCGCGACCCATTCGTCCCTGGCGGTCACCGCCGCGTGGTGCTGGACCGGGATGGGGCGACCAGAGCCGCGCCCGTGAGACCGGGACCGGCGGGTCGGCCCGGTCGGCGGCCTGCCGGCGAGGTCGGCCAGGGCGTATACCGTCGCCGCCCATTCGTTCGTGGCAGCCACCCCCGCGTGGCACCGGAGGGCGACCAGAGCCGCGCCCGCCCGTCGGGCCCGTAGGCCACCGGCGTGTGGCCGTACGGCAGGGCCACGAAGAAGTTGGTGTTCGTCCTGTTTCCGGGGCCGCGCCGGGCGGTGGCGGAGGGCGGCTCGGGTTCTCGTGAGCGGGACCGTCGGATGGGCGCCGCCGCCGGGCTCCTGCGTCCCGTAGCGCCGCTCGTACACCGGGGAGGCCGGCCACGGCGCTTACCACCTCCAGAAGGCGGTACAGGGGCGTTGAGGGGCGGGACGGCCGCGGCCAGGGGGAGCGGCGCGCCGTGGGCCGCCGACTCGGCCGGGGAACGGGGTCGGCCCCGGTCGCCCTTGGGCAGGGCCTGGACGACGGTGATGCGCGGGCTCGGCGCCGGCTCCTCGG
>NZ_JBSGDB010000295.1:0-11498 GCF_053602155.1 Streptomyces sp. NPDC004561 | reverse complement strand
ACTGCCTGCTCCGTGGGTCAGGTCAGCGTTCGTGCCAGCAGTGTGGCGGTCTCGGCGATCAGAGAGTTGTCGGACTGGGCGTCGGGCTCGTGTTTGGTCGTGAGGACCGTCATGACGACGGGTGCGTGTCCTGGGGGCCAGGTGATGCCCACATCGTGGCTGGTCCCGTACTTCCCGCTCCCCGTTTTGTCCGCGACGGTCCAGTCGGAGGGCAGCCCGGCTCGCAGTTTCTCACCGCCCGTGGTGTTGGCCAGCAGCCAATCGGTGAGCCGCTTGCGATCTTCAGGTGCGAGTGCGGTGCCGAGCACCAGGCGCGCATAGGTCTGCCCGATGGCGCTCGGGCTGGTGGTATCCGTGACACGCCACGGTTCGGCGGAGTTCAGGTCGGGCTCCCACCGATCGAGCCGCGTCGTCCTGTCCCCGATCGAGTGGCAGAACCGTGTGACCGCGCTTGGTCCTCCCAATTCTCGGAGGAGAAGATTCTCCGCGGCATTGTCGCTGTAGCAGATCGAGGCGGCGCAGAGTTCCGAAACGGTCATGCCCTGGGCAAGGTTCTCCGGCTTGCCGGTGATCGGTGCGTAACCCGAGTCCGTGACGTCCTTCTCGGTGTATCGGATGCGCCTGGCGAGGAACTCCCCGTTACGGTCGAGGTCGCGCAGCACAGCCGCGGCAGTCAGCGTCTTGAAGACCGAGCAGATGGGGAAACGCTCGTCCGCGCGGTACCGCACGATCCGGCCGGTGCCGGTGTTGCCGGCGTAGACCCCGAGTCGGGCGGAATACCGGTGTTCAAGATCCTTCAGTCGACGCACGATCTCGCTGCTGCCGTCAGGCGTCGAAGCGTACGCACTCCCGCCGGCAGGCAACGTAGTAGCCAGTGCCGCGCCGGCTCCCAAGGTGAGCACTTTGCGCCGAGACGCGGGCTTTCGCGCGGTGTCCAAGGTCATCCTCTCCTCTGGTTCAGGATCTCAACGGTCATGAACGCCCATCCGGTGCATTTGGTTCCTCTTGGACGCGAGAGGGACTCTCGCAAACGGTTCTTGGATCCTGACCGGCCGTCACGCGGCGATCCTGGACGCGGCGTTCGCGGCGTTCGCCCACTCGCCAGATCGACTGGAGTCTGTCCGGTCGAGCACTGATGGACTCAGTCGGTGAAGAGAGCCGATGCGCTGCCACGTAAGTTCCGCGAACGTGGATGACGCCACCCAGTTGTCATAGGAGCATCCGACGACTGCGACGACGCGTTCTGCGACGCCCTGGATGTCCAGATAGGCAATGATGCGGGGTCCCGAGCCACCGGGGAGCGCGTGCTGGGATGTCTGCGAGGAACTGGGCTGTCGTCGAGGCCAGTGGCTCGGCGGGTCAGCGGGCCGTCGGGGGTGCGGTCTTCTTGCGAGCGCGGTACGCGGCTGCTTTGATCTTGTTGCCGCAGGACTCCATCCCGCACCACTGCCGGCGCATACCCCGCGAGCGGTCGATGTAGGTGCGGGTGCACTCCGGGTTGCCGCACTCCTTGAGCAGGGGTACGTCCGGCCCGCTCAGGAGTTCGATGGCGTGGCGAGTCACCGTGGAGAGAGCCTCTTGCGGCGTTGCCTGGGTCCATCGCCCCGACGGAGTGAGCTGCGGTACCGCAGGCGGCTTGCGTGCAGCATTGTTCACCACGGTCAGCGCCGCCCCGTTGTACTCCTCCCCGAGCCGACGGGCGGTCACCAGCTGGTAGATGGCCTCCCGCACGGTCGTCGCCTGCTCGACGTCGGCCTCCTGGCCGGGTGAGACCGCATCGACGATGCCGGACTCCACGTACCATGCGTTCAGCCTGTCCGGCGTCGCGAACATCTCGAAGCGCGCCGAACGGCGAGCCCGGAGCGTTGCGGCGAAGTCGAGTGCCGGGTTTCCGCAGACAAAGACGTGGTCGAGGTTCACATCACCATTCTGACAGGTGACGGCGATGCCGAACAGGCCTCGTCACCTTTCGGGCCGCGGCATTTGGCTCACAGGCCCAGGTCGGCCGCAAGGCAGGAAAACGACGTCCATGATCCCTCGGGGTCGTAGGCGTAGCGGGTCGGATCGTCCGGTGTGGACGGCTGTGCCTCGGTCATGTCCTCGAAGCGGACGCGCTCGGGCAGTTTGCCGAACCGCGCTCGGCGTGCGGCTGCGGCGCGGTCCGCGGTGTCTCGGTCTTCCATGGTCGAACTCCGTTCGGTCTCGGCGGATCGGCTCTTCGGGCAACTCTTCGGTCTGCGGAGGGGGAGTGGATGTCGAAAGTGGCTCGGATTGACACCTGTCAGGGGGGTGACTTGCGGGTGGGTGGGCCGGCCGGGTGCATCGTCAGAGGCGGTCCGCGTCGATGACGGCCTGGGCGAAGGCGGTGGGTGCCTCCTGGGGCAGGTTGTGGCCGATGCCGGTCAGGGTTCGGTGCTCGTACCTGCCTGTGAACCTGTCCCGGTACGAGGCTCCGTTGCCGGGAACGGTGAAGGGGTCCCGCTCCGGGTCCAGGGTGATGGTGGGCACTCCGATGACAGGACGCGCGGCGAGCCGCTTCTCGAGTTCGTCGTAGCGGGACTCGCCGTCGGCGAGGCTCAGCCGCCAGCGGTAGTTGTGGATCACGATGGCCGCGTAGTCGGGGTTGTCGAAGGCGGCCGCGGTGCGCTCGAACGTGGCGTCGTCGAAGTCCCACGTCGGGGAGACGGTGTCCCAGACGAGCCTGGTCAGATCGTGGCGCAGTGCCCTGTCCTCCATGGCGAGCCGGCCTCGCTCGGTGGAGAAGTAGTACTGGTACCACCAGGCGTATTCGGCCTTGGGAGCCAGGGGTACGAGGTTGGCCCGGAGGTTGGTGATGAGGCACCCGCTCACCGTCACGAGCGCCTTGCAGCGGTCGGGCCAGAGTGCGGCGATGATGTCGGCGGTGCGCGAGCCCCAGTCGAAGCCGGCCAGGACGGCCTTCTCGATCTTCAGGGCGTCCATCAGCGCGATGATGTCGAGGGCGATGGCCGACTGCTGGGCGTTCCGGAACGTCCGGTCGGAGAGGAAGCGCGTCGTGCCGTGGCCGCGGAGATACGGGACGATCACTCGGTAGCCCCGCTCGGCCAGTAGCGGGGCGACGTCGACGTAGCTGTGGATGTCGAACGGCCAGCCGTGCAGGCAGATGACCACGGGGCCGTGGGCGGGTCCCAGTTCGGCGTAGCCGACGTTCAGCAGCCCGGCCTTGATCTGTTTCAGCTGCGGAAACGATGTGTGCGTGCCAGGTGTGGTTGCCCTGGAGGACGCCGGAGCCCCGGAACCGCCGCGGCCGGCGGCGGACGCGACCTGCGGACTGGCCAGTGAAACGGCCGCCCCGCCCGTGCCCAGCCCCAGGACCTTGCTGAAGCTACGCCTGTTGATCATGAGTTCCTCCGCGCATTTGCGTGTATCGGCTCGTGTGATGACGGGACGGGGCTTGGGAGTGTCATAGTCACTTGTCAAAAGGGTGATGTCGTCACTGTTCGTCTCCTCTAGTCGATGGCTGTTCTACTGCTGATTGGGATGGTTAGGTCTTGGGGCGAGCTCATGGCGTCCTCGGTGCGTCACCATTCTGACCGGTGACGGGGGGTGTTGCCAAGTATCCAATCAAGTCAGATCCGGGTCACGGCGATGCGTCCGGTTGTGGGGATTGCGGGTCTTCGCGCGGGGCGTTCCGCCGGGCCCGATGGCACGGTCGTACCTGCGCCGGTTCCGCGCCCATCAGGTTCGGGTCACCGAGGGCCTGGTGGAGACCGGCGGGCGGACGACCCCGTGACCGGGTGAGCGGATGCGGCGCAGGTCGAGTCAGATTCCGAACGGAGCGGCGTAGTGGACGGTTCCGCTCGGGAGCCGGTGGTCGGCGTCGAGGCCGAGTGCCATCAGGGCGTCGTCCGGGACGTCGATGGTCAGGCCGATGCCGTGGCCGGAAGCTCGGGTGAACCCGAAGCGGGGGTAGTAGGACGGGTGCCCGAGGACGACCACATGGTGTTCGCCCGATGCCCTTGCTGCGGCCAGGGCCGCGCGGACGGCCGCGGTGCCCGCACCGGTTCGCTGGTGCTCGGGGCGGACGGCGACCGGGGCCAGGCACAGGGCCGGCGTGCTGTCGATGTGGGAGCGGGTCAGCAGCGCGTGGCCCACCGGGCGGCCGGCCTCGTCCGCCGACACGAGGGAGAGACCCTCGATCCAGGCCGTCGGGTCAGCGCGCAGGGCGTCGACGAGGTCGGCCTCAGCAGGGGTGGTGAAGGCCGTGCGGACGATGTCGCGGATGGCGGGGATGTCGGCGCTGGTCTCGGCGCGCGTGATCCAGTTGTTGCCCATGGCTGTGGGAGATCCGTTTCAGGAGATGTTCGCTTGGCTGCCCCCGCGAGTTCACGCTCTCGGCGAGGGCGGGCAGAGTCAGGCCACGGCCCGGGACGTGAGGGAGACCCGGACGCTACGCACGGTGGCCTTGAGCGCGGTCATCAACCTCACCTCCCTGATCCTCAGCTCCTGATCAAGCACGAACACAGCAACCATACAGTGATGCGGGCGCCCATCCGTCTGTGTTTTCGACCTCCGCTCTTACGACGACGGCCCCGATGTCTGGCACTGGATCAGGCTGCCCGCGTGAAACGGCGGCGGCCGTGTTGCAGTCGGCCTCGCTGGTGTTTCCCTCCGGCATTCGTTCCGTGCCGTTCCTCCAGGGCGGGTATTTCGCGCCCGGGAAAATAGCTTCGCTGACGCGTCTGCGATATGACGGAGCAGTGTTCTTGAGGGATTGGCTGCATTTCCGGCCGGCCCGACATAGTGACGACCATTCGAGTCTCGGCATCCCAGACAGGAGGCGGCCGGCGTGCCGGCATCGAGTCAGTCCCCGCTTCCCACATCGCGTTCCGTGCGGCTCGGCGTCCTGCTCGCCCTGGTCGGCGGGGCGCTGGACGCCTACACCTTTGTCAGCCGTGGCGGGGTCTTCGCCAACGCGCAGACCGGGAACGTCGTTCTGCTGGGTATTGAGGCCGCCCGCGGGAACTGGGCGCAGACGCTGCGCCATGTACCGGCGGTTCTCGCGTTCGTTCTGGGCGTGGTTCTCGCGAGGTGGCTCAGTCGTCCCAGGATGGCGAGGGTTGTGCGGCGGCCCATTCGTGCCGTCCTCATCCTGGAGATCGTGGTGCTCGCAGGCGTCGGACTGATGCCCGCCGGCTCCGCGGATGTGGCGGCGACCATTTTGGTGGCCTTCACGGCCTCGATGCAGGTCACGACCTTTCGGCAATTGGTGGACACCCCGTACAGCACCACAATGACGACCGGGAATCTGCGAACCGCAACCGAGAGTGCCTATCTGGCGCTTGCCGACCGGGATCGGGAGCAGTCGCGGAGGGCCGGTCGGTTCGGGGTGATCGTTGCCGCCTTTCTGGTCGGTGCGGTGGCGGGCGGAGTCCTGTCGGACGCCGTGGGCATCCGTGCCGTTTGGGGCCCTGCCTTGGTACTGGTGCTGAGCCTCGCGTTGTTCATCCACGATGAGCGCATCGCCGCGCGGTCCCGGAACTCTCCTGAGGGAGACGGCCCTTACCGGGGCGGTGGGCTTTGACCGCGGTCTTTATCGGCGTTTTGCGTCGCACATGGTGATCGCAGGGCTCGGAGATGTCGATGAGAACCAGCAACACAGTCGGCGCGCGGAGTTGTACCGAGGACTCCCTGAGACGGCCGTCGCTGTAGTGATATGCCGTCTCAGGTACTGCAGCTGTAGATAGCTGATGCCGGACTTTCTGATCATGGTGTGGTGTCGGCGTATGCGTGCCATCGGCGGTGGCAGAGGCGGGCGCGGTCCGGCTCGCGGAGCAGTTGGGCGACGACGTCCTGGAGAAGGATCCGTGAGCGCGGCGACCCGAAAGTTTCCCCGGCCGTCGACGCACTTGCCGAGGAACAAGCTTACGGGGCGTTCGACGTGTCACTCGCTGCCGACTCGGATCAGCCCGGAAGCTTGAGGTCGTGGCAGTTGTGTTCGCCGGGTAGGAGCGGCCGGAAGTGCAGACGGAACGTCGAGCCTTCGCTCGTCCACAGGGAGTCCGGGCGGGCGGAGGTCAGCAGATGGCGGGCGCGGTCGAGGTCGGCGCCACGGAGCACCGTGCAGGAGCCACCGTTGACGTGCTCTCCGTCGGCCAGTGGACTGAGTGGCCACGGCTGGGCGCCGGATGCTTTCCCGGTTCCCCAGACCGCCGCGGTCACGGCGAGTCGGGAGTACGCGTACGGGGCGGAACTGCCCGTGCGGTCGGCGGCCGGGAGCTGGTCCGGAGTGAAGGCGGCGAGGCGGGCGACGTCGCCCCGGCGCCCCTTCTCGCCGGCGTCGGGCAGGACGACCTTGGTTACCACGTTCCGTCCCGCGACGCCGAGGACGACGACAAGACCTGGTGCGTCGGGCGCGGCCCTGTCGTAGGTGTGCGGCTGGTCGAGGCCCGCTTTGAGAGCACTCCGGTAGAGCCGCTCGACGACCCGCTCGGTGAGAAGCTGGACCTCAACTCCCGTCAGTGCTCCGGTGGTCGGGCCCGGCGTGTAGATCCTGCGGTCCCCGTACAGTGCGAAGTCCGGCAGCGGTGTGCCGGGGGCGGCCGGTGAGCTGGGGTAGTGCTGGGCCCGCAGGACCAGAGTCTCGGCTCCGCGTGGCACGGGGGTGTCGGCGGTTCGCGGGGCACCCGTGCCGCAGCCGGTGAGCAGTAGGGCCAACGGCACAGCCGGGATCAGGAGACCGGGCGCGGTACGCAAGCGTGGGGACACTGGTTCGGACGTGCCGTGCCGCGATCCGGTTCCCACGTCTCGTCGCCTCTCTTCTGTTCTGTTCTCTTCCGTGCGTGCGGGTGGGGCTGCGGTGCGTACGGACCGGTTGCCTCCCGCTCCGTACGCACCGATCACACTGACTGGATCAACGAGTCAGCCGCAGCCCCAGACCTATGACGTGGCCAGGGCGAGGGTGTAGGTCCCGCTACCCGCCTTGTTGACCAGGACCACCCCGTAGCAGCCGGCGGCCGATGCGGTGTAGGTGAACGACTCGGCCTTGCCCGGGCCCTGTCCGCCCGCCTTGGCCGCCGCGAAGGCGCGCGGCTGCACCCAGGTGCTCGACTGGGCCGGGTCCGACGCCATCAGGAACAGTTCGGCGTCCTGGCTCGGGTCCGACGGGGTCGCCGTGATCGTCGCCTTCGTGTTTGCCGGAACGCACAGGTCACGGACCGTCACGATGTTGTCGGGGGCGGTCATGGCGATGGCCTCGCTGTTCTGCATCAGGCGGGCACCCTGAGAAAGCTGGATCTTGTACTCGCCGTTGCTGCCCGTCGTGTCCACGCGGGGATAGATCTCGCCGAGCGGCCGGTGGTTGGAATCGACGGCCACGAAGTCGACGACGTCCTGGCCGTCCGCGCTCTTGGCCAGAAGTTGCTTCTGGTCGCGGTCGCCGTACATCTCCAGGGAGAGCGACCCGCCCGCAGGCGGCCGCACCGCGGTCACCGACCAGAAGACGACGTTCGTCGCGTAGTGGTAATTCTGCTGCGCCGGGTTCGGCGCGGGCCTGGTCAGCGTCTGGTTGTCGGTCAGGGGGTCACGGAAGCCGTAGTCGATCGTGTTCTGGTAGAGGCTCCCCTGCACCGGGTCGGAGACGTTGTAGCCCTTCTGGCCGCGCAGGTTCCAGAAGTCGTGGAAGGTGGCGGAGAAGCCGGCCAGGAGCGTGTCCCAGATGTGGCCGGGCGCGCCCTCGCCGTAGTCGTCCCAGTACTTCTCGTGGCCGGTGTCGGCGATGTCGTTCAGTGCGCCCGCGACCCGGCCCTCCACGGTGTCACCGTCCTTCCAATTGGCGGTGCCCCAAGTCTGGTTCTCCAGGTCGATGTTGAGGCCGTTGTGGGTGTCGACGTACTTCGGGTCGTGGTAGACGGCCGACTGGTACCAGTCGGCGAAGCCCTCGGTCCAGGCACAGCCGGTGGAGGAGGTGCCCGTGATGTAGTGCGGGCTGCAGTTGGGGTAGTCCGGGAAGTGGTCGCCGTAGACGTCGTCCATCACGGCGTGCCCGGTTTCGTGGACGACCACGGAGCGCGAGTCGGGGTCGGGGCCTGTCAGGTAGACGTGCTTGTCGCCGTGGGTGTCGTAGAAGGTGCCCTTGGTCGAGGTGGGGCTCCAGTTGTAGGGGATCTGCCGGCAGTCGTGGTCGTGGGTGCTCCAACAGGCGCCCGGCGTCCAGGACTTGGCGTCATTCGCCTCGTCGAAGATGTGCAGCGACGGCATCAGGTTGGCGTCGGCCGGCTGCAGGAACCCGACGTCGGTGGTCGTTCCGTCGCCGACGTTCGTGAAGGTCTGGCTCACGAACTGGTACACGTCGTCGTCCGTGTTACGCACGGACCACTGTCCGTTCTCGGCCACGAACCGGATGTAGTCGTCCTCGCCGCCCGCGTCGGAGGAGCAGACCTGGTAGTGGCCGGTGCTGTCGGTGATCGTGGTACTGAGGGTCTCGTCGCCGTACCAGTGCTTGGCGCGCAACTGTACCTGCAGGTTAATGGACGGGTGCGAGGTTCCCGCCGGGAAGTCGTAGTTGTAGCTGCCCTTGAAGCAGGTCAGCGTGTCCGCGTGGACGGTTCCGCTCTTGCTTTTGTCCGCGGCGTGCCGGGATGCGTCGGAGATCTGGTCCTTCTTCGCCAACTCCACCTTTTTGTACGGCAGTTCGGGGGTGGCGCGTCGTGGGGTGACCCCAGCGGGCACCGTCGTGGAGCCCGAGATGCCCTTGGCGGGTGCCCGGTAGCCGAGCAGGGACTGCGACGAGGTGCGGCCGACGGTGACGAACGTGCGGGCGGCGCCGGAGTCCGTGCCGTCCCGCTTGGTGCCGCTTACCCGCACGTCCACCGGAGCGGCTCCGGCCGCCTTGGCACGCACCGTGCCCTCGAAGTGCCGGGTCGCGCCGCGGGCGAGAGTGACGGAGCCCTGCGCGCTGTCCAGCGGGCCGACCGGTAGCGGGGCCGCCGAGTCCAGGTGTCGCACCGAGAGCCCTTCGGGGGCGGTGACCCAGCTCAGCGTGCCGGGCAGGTCCGCCTCGATGCGGGCGTCGGACAGGGCGGCCTGCGCGGTGACGTCGATGGAGATCTTCGCTGTCCTGCCGACCGCGGGAGCGTGGTCCAGCTTCGTGACCACTCGCACGCAACGGGCCCATTCGCCTTGCGCGAAGGTGCACTTGGGCGCCGTCGGCTTGGCCTTGCCGACCTCCTGGCCGGCGGGGATGCTCGCCGCGGCGGTGCCGCCGAACACGAGCGAGAGCCCGGCCCCCAGGGCCACGGCCCCGCGCAGTCCGGTTAAGCCGTGTAAACGTCTGCGTTTCATGTGTCTCCTCGGAAGGCACGGCCGTGAGACGCACGCAGCCGTGCGGACGGGTGAGCCCAGGAGGAACAGACGAAGGCGGCCATGGTGTGCCGGCGCCCTTCGCCTCCCCCGAGGCACACAACATTGCTCCTGACTGACGATCCCCGAACGTAGCCATCTGCACCACTCCCGACAACCCGTCCTTCCGGCAAAATCGAGAAAGATGTCAATTTCCCAACTTGCTTCATAGAAACGGGAGTTGAGTGAATTTTCGGTGGACGTGACGGCGATCGCCATGAGCTGCCCGGGGCGGCATGGCGCGCCCAGCAGACTGGCGGAGTCGGGGGGAAACGCCTGGCGGACATCACCGCCGAGGTTGTCCGCCACAACCCGGACGACCAGGGCAACGGCTTCGTCTCGCGGCCCAAGCGGTGGTGGTCGAGCAGATCAACGGCACGTTGGCGCTGCACCGCGTCTGGCCGTGAATACGACCATCGGCCCGGCGACGCCGCCTCGCGCGTCTACTGCTGCTTCGCCACTGGGCCGGTGTCACTGGCGCGGCTGGTGTCACTGGTGTGCCGCAGGCGGCGGGTGGAGGACGACTTTCAGGACGCGAAAGAGATCTGCCACCTCGACAAAGGCCAGGTCACCTGCTGGAACTCCTGGCACCGCTGGAGCGTGACCGCCCTGCTCGCCTACGCCTTCCTGGCCGTCACCGCCGCCCTCGAACGCGTGGCCCAGACCGGCCGGAACGACCCCGCCGAGGCCGACCTCGTCCCCCTCAGCAGCCACGAACTCCTCCGCCTGCTACGGGCCTTGATCCTTCCAACGCCCCGACGAGGCCGCGAGCACCTGCTGTGGTGGTCCACCTGGCGCCGCCGCCACCAACACCGCGCCCGCCTCTGCCACCGCCGATGGCACGCATACGCCGACACCAGACCATGATCAGAAAGTCCGGCCTCAGCTGTCTACAACTGCCGTATCAGTGTGTGGTGAGGCGTGCGATCGTCCCGATCTCGAGAGCGGTCCACATTGCGTCGTCCGGGCCTTGGGTGATGCCGTGGGGTTCGGAGGAGGGGGTGGGGAGATCGTGTTCGTCGATGTGGCCGTCGGGGGTGATTCGTCCGATGCGGTTGGCTCCCCACTCGGTGAACCAGCAGTCGCCGTCGGCGCCGGCGGCGATGGCGTGCGGGCGTGACGCGGGGTCGGGCAGGGCGAACTCGTCGATCTTCCCGTCCGGCGTGATCCGTCCGATCTGACCGGCTCCGATCTCGACGAACCACAGTGCGCCATCGGCGCCGGCTGTGATGCCGACCGGGGCGCCGGCAGGTGTTGGCAGCGAATGGACGGTGACGACGCCGTCGCTTCCGACAGCACCGATCGCGTTCGCCTGATTCATCGTGAACCACAGCCGGTCGTCCGGGCCGGCGGCTATGGCCGACGGGAAGGCGCCCGCGATCGGAAGGGGGAACTCGGTGACATGACCGTCGGTCGTGATGCGGCCGATGCGGTCGGCGCCGGCTTCGGTGAACCACATCGCGTCATCAGGGCCCGCCACGATCCCGAATGGTCCGGCATCCGAAGTCGGCAGCGGGAACGAGGTGATGTCTCCGCCCGTGGTGATGCGACCGATGCGGTGGCTGCGGAACTCGGTGAACCACAGTGCGTCGTCGGGCCCAGCTGCGATGATGGACGGTCCACCAGAAGCTGGTTCGAGTTGGTATGAGGTGCTGTCGCCGTCGGGTGTGATGCGGCCGATCCGTCCGTGATGGACCATGGTGAACCACACTGCTCCGTCTGGTCCGGCAGTGATTCCATAGGGTCCCGCCTCGCGGTCGGAAACGGAGAACTCCGTGATGGAAACGGTCGGACGACGCGTCATGGGCGGGTTCCTCGGCTGGCGGACGGAAGAAGTGCGACTGCGGATGCTAGCCGGGCGGAGGCTCTTCATGCTCGTGGATATTCCGGCCGCGGCTCCACGACAGTGTGTAGCGGACCCGGAAGCCGGCCGTGGCAGCCTCGGTGCCGCGTCTGCGTTCCGTCGCTGTCGGCGTCGTGGCGGTTCAGTCGCCGACGGCGCGGGCGATGTCCCGTGGGTTGAGACCGGTGAGTTGGGCGATGCGTGGTGCGGGGATGCCGGCGGTGAGGGCGCGGTGGATCAGCGACTGCCAGTCCTGGGTGGTGTCCCGGTCGCTGAG
>NZ_JBSGDB010000294.1:0-11514 GCF_053602155.1 Streptomyces sp. NPDC004561 | reverse complement strand
GCCACCGTCACCACGACACTGAACGCCCAGGCGGCAGTGCCCCCGACACCGTCGGGCTTCACGCTCACTTGGAGCGACGACTTCAACGGTGCGTCCGGCACCGGCATCGATCAGAGCCTGTGGAAGTACGACACCGGACCGGGCAGCAACTTCGGCACCGGTGAGATCGAGACGATGACCAACAGCACCTCGAACGTCTACTACGACGGTCAGGGTCATCTGGTGCTCCAGGCCCTGCACTCGGGTTCCGACGCGCGCAGCGGGTGGACCTCCGGGCGCGTGGAGACCCAGTCGGCGGGCTTCGGCGCCCCGGCCGGCGGCGTCGTACGCATCGAGTCCATCCTCCAGCAGCCCGATGTCACCACCGCCAACGGCGCCGGCTACTGGCCGGCGTTCTGGATGCTCGGCGCCCCGCTGCGCGACGGTGTGACCTGGCCGAAGTCCGGCGAGGTCGACATCATGGAGGACATCAACGGCCGCAGTTCCGTCTTCAGCACCCTGCACTGCGGGGTGAACCCGGGCGGCCCGTGCAACGAGTCGACCGGCATCGGCTCGGGTGAACGCTCCTGTTCGGGCTGCCAGACCGGCTTCCACGACTACGCGGCGGAGATCGACCGCTCGGTGTCGCCGGAGCAGATCAGGTTCTACCTCGACGGGAACAACTTCTTCACCGTCAACGCCAACCAGGTGGACGCCACGACCTGGTCCGACGCGGTCGACCACCCCTTCTTCATCATCTACGACCTCGCGATCGGCGGCGGCTTCCCCGACGCCTTCGGCGGCGGACCGAACGCATCCACGGTCTCCGGCGGCAAGCTGGTCATCGACTCGGTGGCCGTCTACAACAAGGTGCCCGGCTCCGGAGGCGGTGGTGGCGGCGGTTCGGTCAGCGGCCAGACGATCACCGGACCCGGCGGTAAGTGCGTGGATGTGTCGGGTGACGACACCGGCGGCGACGGCATCGCGGTCCAGCTGTGGGACTGCCAGTCGGCGGCCAAGGACCAGCACTGGACCTGGAGCGGCCAGACCCTGCAGACCCTCGGCAAGTGCCTGGACATCGCCGGCGGCAACAGCGCCGCCGGTACGAAGCTGCAGCTCGCCACATGCAACAGCGGCGGTTACCAGTCTTGGGTGCGGCAACCCGACGGCTCGCTGCGGAACCCGACCAGCGGCCGGTGCATCGACTCGCCGTCGGGTGCCACCGCGAACGGCACACGCCTGCAGATCTGGGACTGCAACGGCTCCGGCGCCCAGAAGTTCGCCATCGGTACCCCGATCTACGGACCGGGCGGCAAGTGCGTGGACGTGGCGGGTGACGACACCGGTGGTGACGGCACCGCAGTCCAGCTCTGGGACTGCCAGCAGGCCACGTCGCTCGACCAGAAGTGGACCTGGAACGGTCAGACCCTGCGTACGCTGGGCAAGTGTCTGGACATCGCAGGCGGTGTGAACGCGGCCGGCACAAAGCTCCAACTGGCCAACTGCAACGGCGGCGGCTACCAGAATTGGGTCGCCGACGCCGACGGCTCGATGTCCAATCCGACCACCGGCCGGTGCATCGATTCGCCATCGGGTGCCACCGCGAACGGCACACGCCTGCAGATCTGGGACTGCAACGGCTCCGCCGCCCAGAAGTTCTCGCTGGCCTGAGCAAGCAGAGCCCTGTGCGAAATGAGGCGGGGCGCGTCGAAGGGCCGCACCTCGACCGGTGCGGTCCTTCGGTGTAGCGCCGCTGCGCAGGTGATCCGCTAAGGCCTTGTCGATGCTGACCACTGCTGTGGTCAGCCCCGCCGTCCCTGATCGGCGCGGGTGCGTCGGATTTTGGCAATGATGCGGCGGCCGTCCGGTCCGGTTGATGATCTCGCGCATGCCGTGGGCTGCGGCCTCGGCGCCGGAGGCGAACAGTGGTACTGGCGATACGTAGTCCCGGATCGCCTCGGCCGTCTCCAGGTCGATGTCGCCTGTACCCGCGGCGACCCGCAGGGCGAGGAGGTGGCCGCCGTCGTGGCCGCCTGCCCTGCCGGCGCAGACGCGGGCGCGGTCGTCGTCGCTGTCGTGCTGGTGACGCCGGAACAGTCCCCGGGGGCTGAGTCCACGTAGGCCCGTCGTAGAGGGGGAGCTTGCTGTACTCCTCCTGCGACCAGACACCCGAGGGCACGTCGGTTCGGTAGGGGCAGGACGCGCAGGGGCGCGGCGCGGGCGGCAGGGTCGTCACGGACGCTCCTGCGGCGGGTCGGAGATGGAGAATTCGCGGCGGGCGACGACGGGCGGAGCTGTGCGGGGACGACCTTCGCGGCCAGAGTACGTACCCGTCAGGCACGTCGTCGTGGAATTTTGCGGACAGTGGAACGGCGGTGTGTCCATGCGCCGGTGGTGCGGCGGCCGACGACTTGGCGCCCCCGGATGGTGAGCGTGTGGACTTCCCGGACAGATGGGGGCATCCGGCCGGGGCGCAACCGCCGTGGCGTCCTGGGACGGTCAAGCGGCCGGGGTGGCACGCCGCCCTGCCGCCAGGACGGCGACGTCGGTGATCAGCTCCACGCCAGTCATCTCGTCGGCGTCGTCGAAGTGGAACAGGGCAACCACGCTCGAAGAGCCAGTGCCCGCCTGCTCCGGGTGATCACCGAATGAGAGTGCGCAGGACGGGGACGCCGGCGCCGGCGCTGGTCAGTCCCGCAGCGACGGCCCCGGCTACGGGGACACCGGTGAGAGCGGTGAGGATGCCCATGACGACGCCGATGACGAATGCGATGAGCAGGACGACGGCGGTGTGCAGGGACAGGAATGGTTGCGGGTTCTGAGGTGTGGGTGTGGTCATGTCTCGACTGTGCGGTCTTCGAGGCTCTGGCCGGCGAGAACCGAACGACTTTTGTAAAGTCTGATCAACATGCGGACAGCAGCGGGATGCGGTAGATGGTTCCGCCTAACATGCACCGCTGTTCAGGGGAGTTCTGCCAAGTTCGGCGCTGTACGCCCGAAGCGGGTCCTGCACTGATGGCGGCTCCGGGGCGGCGATGTCGCAGCAGCAGGAACCACATAACAGCACCGGCGCCAGCGGCTTTTGGCGGGGGCGTACCGAACGCGCCTGACGCTGCTTGATCGGGCAGCCTTGTGATGCGGCGAGACGCCGGAAAGGACCGAGGCCGTCGTCGGCGCCGTGCCCGGGGGCGCCGGCCGCCATCGGGCACGCTGCTGCTGGGCCCGGTACGACGCTCACCTGCCCCGGCACGAGGATCATTCGCCAATCGCACGTACCCGTCTGCGCTCTGGACTGTTCCGTCGCGTTCGGTTCCGTTTCAGGCTGTTGGGCCTAACCTGCTGCCTACGGCACATGGCTGGGGGCGGGGTGGCAGACAGCGGTAACGGTGAAGGCGCACGGGGCATTTATGAGGAAGCGCTGCGAAGGCTGGGAGAAGACCTCAGACAGCTGAAGCAGGACCGTCGTGCTCCCTCGTACGACCGCATCCGTATACGCGGGACGAAGGTGTGCGGCAAGGAGCCGGCATGGTCGAAGGCCTCGATGAGCGGCGTGTTCACTGGACGAAGCGGGCCGGCTTCCCTGGGACGCTTGTTGTGGCTCGTGCGTGCCTTGCTGTCGTACGACGACGGCGAAGAGGTGGAGCCTCCCGACTGGCGTGACCCCCAGTTGCGGGTTTGGAAGGACCGGTGGGACGTCTTGGAGGACGCCCGTGCCGCTACCCGCCACGTACCCGCTGCGAACGGCACGAAGACAGCGCCCGAAGCCAATGAGGGTCCGGCTGCGGTGATCGCCCGCCCCGACGCGCCGGATCGGGCGTCCAGGCTGCGGGGCACAACCGATGGGCAGACGGTCCCGGCCGGGGCGTCCTGCTCGCCCTCTCTGGGCGAGCGTGCCCTTTGGGCGCACCTCGCTACCGGACATCCCGTACAGCTCATACCGTTCCCCTCGGAATGGGATTCACTTTTCTGCTTGGGGCTCTCGCCGGTCGACGCCCTCATGGCGGCCGGTAGCACCGACGGAGTCGTGCGGTTGTGGGATCCCGTCACCCGGGAACGGGTGGGTGAGTTCCGCACCGGACACGATGTGGACGTCTGCACAGTGCAGTTCTCACCCGATGGCACGCTCTTGGCCGCCGGCATTGCCGACGGGGTCGTCCGGCTCTGGAGGGTGGCAGCCCGAGAACCCGTCGACCATCCCCCCTTCGGTCAGATCGGGGCCGTGCACGCGGTCGCCTTTTCTCACGACGGCACACGCCTCGCCGTCGCGGGCGCCGACCTGATGGTGCGGCTGTGGAACCCTGCCACCGGCCAGCTGGCCGGTGAACTCCCCATCGGCCACGACGGACCGGTGTATGCGGTGGCATTCTCGCCCGACGGGGTTCACCTCGCCACTGGCAGCCAGGAGGGCGGCCCCCGACTGTGGAACGGGGCGAGCTGTCAGCCTGCGGATAAGCCTGTTGACGCCCCTCTCGGGGCCGCGGTCCGCGCGGTGAGTTTCTCGCCACCCGACGGCGCTCTGCTGGCCGCGGCAGGCGACGACGGGGTGGTACGAGTGTGGAATGTGGCGAGCCGTCAGCCAGTCGGTGAACTCCTCACCGGCTGCGAGGGACCACTGCGGGCGGTCGCGTTCTCCCCGGACGGCACCCTCCTCGCGAGTGCGGGCGACGACGGAATGGTACGGCTCTGGAACCCTGCCACCGGGCAGTCGACGGGTGCACTCCCCACCGGCTGCAGCAGACCTCTGCACGCGGTCGCCTTCTCCTCCGACGGCACCCTCTTGACGAGTGCGGGCGACGACGGGGTGGTGCACCGGTGGGCCCTGAGAGTCAACGGCGCCTAGTCCTGCAACGGTGCCTGTCGTGTCTGATGGCCAGGTCAGGGGTTGTGTCCGCGTCGTCTGTAGTGGCTGGTGCGGGCCTGGTGTTGTCGTCGTCGGCGCCAGATGGACCAGTGCAGGATGTGCTCGACGGTCGTGGGCCGGCGCTCGGTGAGGCGGGTGATCGGTGAGGCGGGTGATCGGCCGTCGTATTTCGGCGAGGCTGAGGTGGATGAGCTGGGAGGATCCGTTTCTGCTCTCCCGGCATCCAGCTCGCGGGCTCGCAGGACGGTCAGGCAGGCGTGCGCGGCCATGACCAGGGTCATGTGGCGGTGCCAGCCGGGATAGCGGCGGACCTGGTAGTCGTCCAGGCCGCATTCCTGCTTCGCGCACTGGAAGCATTCCGCGATGGCCCACCGGCTGCCCGCGATGCGGGTCAGGTCATCCAGCGTCGTCTCGGCGGGGCAGTAGGCGAGGGAGTAGGAGATCTCTTGCGGACGGGCGACGCTGCGGCGGGCGATCACCCAGTGGCGCGGTCGGGCCGGTGCCGCGGCCGCACCTCGACGCGGGCCCAGTCGGAGATCCGCAGGCCGTGAGCCCCGTTACCGCAGGAACGGCGTTTCCACTTCTGACGGGCAAGACCGTTGAACAGGTCGTGGACGGGGTGGTCGATCGCCCATCGGGTGACCACGGTGTCGTGCCGGGTGGTGGCCATGACGTGAGAGACGTCCGCCCGCTGCAGCTCCGACCGCCGGCCCTTGCTGAACCCATAGCCGGCATCCGCAGTCACCCACCGAAACGGGATCTTGTCCGTGATGGCGCGGCGGACCATCGCCTTCGCCATGGCCACCTTCGTCTCGAAGCCCACCTCGTCGTCGATGCCGCCCGGCGGCACCTTTCGCGGTCAACGGTCCACGAGGTGGGCAGATACAGACGCCGGTGCCGTTGGTGACCGCGTCGGGAGCGAACGGTCCGGTGCAGGCCCAGACACCTGCTCTTGACCCGACGGGTGTGCGCACTGTCCCCTGTTGTGCCCCTCCGGTCGCTCCTGGTGGGATGGAGAGCGGGTACAACGGCAGGAGGAACCTCAAAGGGCCGGCCCCGGACCGTCGCTGAGCGGGGTTCCTCATTGCTGTGGCGAGTAAAGGAGCGCATGGTGCGGTCGTACGAGGAATTACCGGACGGCAAGACAGGCAGCGGAGGACGGGTTCCGCGCCGCCCAGAGCCGCGGGTTTCGAGGCGGCGGCCGACGTCGGGGCAGGAGGCGATGCTGCTGCAGCGTCTAGCGGGCAACCGTTCTGTCGCGCGGTTGCTGACGGAGGACCAGCACAGCCACGGGCCGGGCTGCGGTCACGACAAGCCTGGCGGCCGGCATGACGTCGGAGGACTGGAGACGGCCGGCGGGGGCGGTCCGGCCAGGCAACGGACATTGATGGACGAGGCGATGGCCTCCCCCAGCCGTCCTCTGCCGGACACCGTCCGCACGCGGGCGGAGTCGTTCTACAACAACGACTTCTCCGCCGCTGTCCTCCACGACGGTCCGGTCGCCCAGCGCGCCACGGAGGCGATGGGGGCCCAGGCGATGACGGTGGGCACGCACGTCTTTCTGCCTCCTGGCAGGCTCGGAGACTCCGAACTCATCGGGCACGAGCTCAGCCACGTCGACAAGAACCTGCGGGGTGAGCGGGAGACAGGCACCAGCAACGGTGCCGGAGTCACCGTCACCGACCCCGGCCAGCCCTCTGAGCGGGCGGCCGGCCAGGACGGCGCAGCCTTCGCCGCGGGCGCCCCGACCGCCCCCTCCGTCACCGCCCAAAGAATGCACCACGAGGCCCCGCACCCGGACACCGCCACGGTCGGCATCACCGCCGCGCAGCGCTCTGCCGGCAGCGCCGCCACCGGGCCGATCCAGCGTGCCACGCAGGGCGACGCCATGGAGCTTGACAGCAGCGAGGACCTGCTCAGCTCGGACGAGGAAATGGCCCAACACTGGGACCGTCTGCAGGACCCGGGAAGACAGTCCGAACTGGAGCGCATCAGGGGCCTGCACCCAGTGGACCGGAAAAACGAGTTCCGGAGGGAACTCCGGCGCCTGTTCAGCGAGGCGCCGGGCTGGGCGGTGGAACCCAAGGGGCAGGATTTTGAGGCTTTCACTCCGCATGCGGAAAAGTCGAAACCCCGGGACTTCAAGGATCAGCCGGAGGTCCAGCGGCTCCGCTGGATCTCTACCGTCACCAAGCACTACCTGTTGGCCACAGGGAGAAAGCCCATCGAGGTTCAGGCGGCGATCGGGGCCAATGATGAGATCATCGTCGCGGCCAACGACAGGGACTCAAATCATCACTTGTCGTACCTGATGACCGATGAGGGAGTCACGGACCTTCTGGGGTACATGCTGGAGAACTCCAAGCCCGCTACCGGGCAGAAAAGCCAGGAGGACAGGGACGAAGCCTCCAGGATCAACCGTCACCGGGAAAAAGCGTCCGGCATACAGCACGATGAAACAAGAGAGAATGCGAAAACTCGCACCGCTCTCGCATCGGGGATAATCATCGCGAAGGACGGAGGCGACGGCACGCACGCCGAAATGCGAATAAAAAAGAAGAACAACGGCAGAACTCCGGAACACCTCGCTGGAACAAAAAGGCCGTGCGCCAGCTGCTTCGCCGAGCTCTATCCAACCGGCTCGCCGAAGGATGCAGAGGGGAAAGACCTGGTCCGTCCCGGACGCTTCTATTCCAGCAGGGAATCAAATCTACACTTCCCGGAATTCAATGACAGTAAGGAAGAAACTCCCAGAGAACGGGCACAGAAAGTCTTCAACCGAGTGACAAAATCTGTCCCCCGGACCTACGAATCCAGCTCGAAAACTGGTGGGCCACTCCGCGGCTACGGCTCAGAATCGGAATAGAACAGCACTCCCGGGCACGCTGCAGACCTGCGGCGAAACAGAGTGCCGGAGGGTCGTACCCGTGCACCCGGAGTCTCGCGACATATTGATCAGAAACTCATGGGGCTGGGCAGGCTGGGCTTGAGGTCGGCGTTGACCAACACGTCGGGGTTCAGCTCGGGCGAGTACGGGGGCAGGCAGTGCAGTTCGAGGTCGTCGGGGTGGGGGCGAGCCAGTCGCGGACCTCTTGGAGCGGTGAGCGGAGTGCCGTCCTCCACGTGGCCTTCCGGCCGCCTGTACCGCGTCCGAGCAGGGCGTGTCCGGGCTGAGAGGTTCTGCAGCCACGCCACGAGTGTCACGGGATCACCGGTACGACGTGGCCGAACACGGCCTCCGCCACCACGACAAGCCGGGCGGCAGGGTGGCGCGACCCGCTGGCAGCAACCGGCAGCGGCCAGGGGTGCTTCTACCGCATTGTCGAGAGTGTGCTGGGGGTCCGAAAGGACCTCGCATACCGTACGGAGGGACTCAGCCTGCTTCCACCACCTGCGTTGCCCGAAGGACCGCTGGTGTGCGTCATCACGCCGCTGACCGACCAGCGTCTTTCTCCAGCCGAACTCCGTGCGCCGGTACTCCAGGCGTACGTGGCGGCGCTCGGGGCCGCCCCGGAAGAACTCGACCGCCTCCGGGCGCAGCTGGCAGAACATCCAGGTGGGGCAGGGCTCGAACGCGTTCCTCCGGGCCTGTTCCCCGCGCCGAGGGACTCGTCGGCCGTGTGACGCTGCCTCAGGCTGGACGCACCCGCGTCTGTCATCCCACCAGCTTTGGGATGCAGGTGGCCGGTGAATGGCCCGAGCTGCGTGAGCGGCGGCCTCCGCAGACGACGACGGACCCGACCGCCGTGCGCTTGGCCATCGGGCACGCACTCACTGTGACCGAGACCGGGTTGCAGTTTCTGCAGGACGCGCGGCGCCGTGGGGACGTGCACGAGCCGCTGGACTGGCTGTCCGAGGTCTACCACCCCCCTCGGCGGCGGCGAGGCCGTCATCCCCGATGTCCTCGTCTACTACCGCAGCCGTGGCACGAACGGCGACGGCGGGTCGATGCTGCGGGCGTTCGTGGAGTTCGACCGGGCGACCATGAGACCCGAGCGCCTGGCCGCCAAGCTCGGCAGCTACCGCCGCTTCCACGCCTACGCGCCGCAGCCCATCGGGCGGCGGCCGACACTCGATCCCGCGCAGGAAGACTGGCGGCACCGGTATCCGCTCTTCCCGCGGCTGCTGTTCGTCCTGTACGGCACCGGCCCCGCCGGCGTCGAGACGCGCATCAACGCCCTGCACGAGGCCTCCCAAGACCCGGCCGCCGCCCTGCTGCGCACCGTCCCCGTCATGGCCGCACCCCTGACCGGCCTGCTCCACCACGGACCCGCAGCGCCCATCTGGCACTCCGTCCAAAACACCAACGGCGCGCCAGCTGGATGCGCACACCCCGCCCCTGACCTCCCATCGCACAGCCATACGCAGTGATGGACAGGCACTGCGCGTCATCACGACCACAGCCCCGACCACCACCGCCAGGACCCCCGACCACGCAGGTCAGCGGTCCAGCGCACCTTTGGTCATCGCAGCAACCCAGGTCAGGTCCAGGTCATCACCGTGGATGTCGGCGAGCCAGGCGTCGTGGATGTACTCGAAGGCGTAGGTCTCGGTGTCGAGCAGGCCGATGCTGCCTGCCGTGATCCGCTGTTCGGGATTGACCGGCTCGGGCTGCCACCGATCCCTCTTGGGGTCGACCAGCTGGGCGAGCGCGTGCGACGCCGTCCGGCCGTAGTACCGAGGCCCGTTCTCGTGGTGGTAGTGGCCGCCGACGTGCAGGCGCGGCTGGAGGTGCTCGATGAGCCTGCTCAACTTCTCTGAGCCCTGCACCTCGCCTCGCCGGCTGCGGGACATGCCGTAGGGGCCGTCGTGGGTGACAAGCACGTCGACGCTGCCAGGTTCGGTGGCAAGCAGTCGCGAGTACGCGGCCTGATCGAAGTCCATCTTCCCCACCGCCTCGATCAGGCCGAGAAACGCCACCCGCTCTCCGGCGACCTCTTGGACGTGCCCGCAGACAACATGGTGGAACGCGCCGCAAGGGTCCACCGGCACGACATCAGCGCGGTACCTTTCGTGTAAGGACGCGAGCCACTCGTGGTCTTCGTGGTTGCCGCTGAGGAAGAGAATCGGAGCCAACTGAGCGAGTGCGGCACGGACCCCCGCCTCTACCCGAGGTGACGGATCCAGCAGGCGAAAGAAGTCGCCCTGTGCTGGATTGTCTTCGTGGAAACGACGACTCGGTTCATCGAACCGGTCGGCGGACGGGTAGGCACCCAGGTCGCCGACCTGGATGACGGCATCCAGCCGCCGACGCTTCGCTTGTAAGAGCATCACAGCGCCCAGGGCGTGCAACACACGCCCATGGACATCACCAATAAAGGCGATCTTCATCGCTCACTTCCCATGCTTGAGACAACGTTCGTGTCCCAGCGGGTCGAGCGGCGCAACGTTGAGATGTCGACCACCGGTTCCGTGTCCGGTTGCCCACGACCCAGCGCTCCGCCGTCCTACCGACCAACCGAGCCAACCTGAGTATCGGGACTGCACGAAACGACCGTCAAGCCTGGCCCGCGCAACACAGGGACGCACAAAACAGCTACCGGACATCAACTTGACGCCTTGGCAGTGTGAGACGTCTGCGGTGGTGTTCCGGCTCGCTCCTCCCAAGGCCCGAGACCTGTTGCAGGGACTGCGTCCCCCGGCTGTGAATACGCACAGTAATGACAGTGAGGAAGCGAGCAGCCGCCATGCGGTGATCAACATCGGCTCGCTGCCGACGGTTCAGCCGCGAGCCGTGGAACGTCCAGACTCAACGTGTACCGACATGCGCTTGAGCAGGGCATTCAGGGTGTCCTGGTCGGCGTGGTCGAGCGCTATGGCGTCCTCGGCCGCCCCCTGCACCTTCGTGGCGGCGTACCAGCGAGTGTGCGGGCGGAGCCGACGTCCAGGTGCCGTGGGTGCCGTCGGCCCACACCCCCACGGCGCTGCGGCAGCAGGCCGCACGCCTCGCCGCCCATGTGGCGGCCCGCCCCGAACTCGACCCGCAGGACGTGGCGTTCACCCTGTCCGCGGGTCGGTCCGCGTTCCCGCACCGGGCCACGGCGACCGGCGCGGACCGCTCGGCCCTGCCGCACGGGTGACCGAGATCGCGGAGGGTCGTACGGCCCCGCCGTCGGTCCGCAGGGGGGCGTCCGGTGCACACCTGCGGGCGCTGGTCTTCCCCGGCGCCGACGGCTGCCGAACCGGCGCGGCACAGGGGCACGATGCGGTCGCCGTCGGCCAACTCGTCCAGGAATTCCCCGCTTTCGTGGTCGTCGTCGGCGAGATGCGGCAGTACGCCCCCGATCTCGCCCTGTCGGCGTTCGCCCTGGAGGTGCGCCTGTTCCGTCTCCTCCAGTCCTGGGGCCTGAAACCGGAGCGCGTGCTCGGCCAGGGCCTGGGCGCGGTCCCGGCGGCCCACGCGGCGGGGGTGTTGTCCCTCGCGGATGCCTGTGCGCTGCTGACGGCGGACGCGTGCGGGGATGCCCTCGACCACGTCACCGCCGGGGCTGACGTACAACACCCCCCGGCTGCCCGTCCTCGACGAGGCAGGGGAACCGGTACCCGTCGACCGCCTGCGTTCGCCCGGCCACTGGGCCGCGCCCCCGCTCCCGCAGTCCGAAGAGCCGGGCGGGGTCGTCGGTCAGCATCTGCACGGCCCGCTCCAGGCCCAGCAGCCTCCGCCCGCGCAGACA
>NZ_JBSGDB010000293.1:0-11576 GCF_053602155.1 Streptomyces sp. NPDC004561 | reverse complement strand
CGTCCGGCACGAACCGCGGCCACGGTTCGGCGCGTTCGGGGGCCGGGCGCCTGGGCCAGGCGATGGGGGCCGCCGGAGCGCCCGGCGCCCAGGCGGACCCCGGCCGTACGGAGCTTTCCGGGGCCGGCGCGTGGGGCGGCCCCGCCGCGCAGGGCCGAATGACCACGGACCAGCGCCGGCTGCTGGACTACACCCGCGCGCACCAGGGCTCCGCCACCTACGTGTTCGCCACCACCAGCTGGAGCACGGCGTCCCCGTACATCCTGTCCACGGGCGTGGACGTCCTGCCGCTCGGCGGCTTCAGCGGCAGGGCGCCGTTCCCGACGCAGGACGGGTTCCGGCGGCTGGTGGCGTCCGGAAAGGTCCGGTACGTGCTGCTGGGCGGCGACCGCGGCATGGGCTTCGCGGCCGGCGGTTCGGGGCGGACGGCCACCGAGCGGATCACCGGCTGGGTCCGGTCCTCCTGCACCAGGGTCCCGGCCTCGGCCTACGGCGGCACGGACCCCTCCGGCGCCGCCGCGTCCGCGCCGGGGCGCGCGGGCGAGACGGCGAGCGCCCAGACGCTCTACCGCTGCGGGCCCGGCCAGTAGCATGAGCCCGGCAGCCCGGAGTGATCACGCGAGGAGCGGATCGTGCGAGACATCGCCGTCTTCAGCGGCAGTGCCCACCCCGACCTGGCCCAGGAGGTCTGCGCGCACCTCGGCGTGCCGCTCAGCCCGACCCGGGTCAGCCGGTTCGCCAACGACTGTCTGGAGGTACAGCTTCAGGCCAACTGCCGGGAACGGGACGTCTTCCTGATCCAGCCGCTGGTCAAGCCGGTGCAGGAGCACCTGGTGGAGCTGCTGCTGATGTGCGACGCGGCCCGGGGCGCCTCCGCGGCCCGGATCACCGTCGTCATGCCGCACTACTCCTATGCCCGCTCCGACAAGAAGGACGCGCCCCGCATCTCCATCGGCGGGCGGCTGGTCGCCGACCTGCTGGTGGCGGCGGGCGCGAGCCGGGTCCTCGCCATGACCCTGCACTCCCCGCAGGTGCACGGATTCTTCTCGGTCCCGGTGGACCATCTGCACGCCCTGCGGGAACTGGCCGCGCACTTCAGGCAGTACGACCTGACACGCACCACGGTCGTCTCCCCGGACCTCGGCAACGCCAAGGAGGCCGCCGCCTTCGCCCGGCGGATCGGCGCGCAGGTGGCGGCCGGCGCCAAGCAGCGGTACGCGGACGACCGGGTGACCATCAGCTCCGTCATCGGCGACGTCGCCGGCCGGGACGTCATCGTGCTGGACGACGAGATCGCCAAGGGCAGCACGGTGGTGGAACTCCTCGACCGGCTGCGGGAGTCGGGGCCGCGCTCGGTCCGGGTGGCGTGCACGCACGGGCTGTTCGCGGCCGGTGCGCTCAAGCGGCTGAGCGAGCAGCCGGAGGTGCTGGAGATCGTCTGCACCAACACCGTGCCCGTGCCGATGGCCGAGCACACGGACAAGCTGCGGGTCCTGTCCATCGCCCCGGCCCTCGCCGAGGCGGTCCGCCGCATTCACAACGGGGAGTCCGTCAGCGCCCTGTTCGAGGAGTCGTGGAGCGCCTGAGAGCCGAGGCGGTGGCGGAGAGCACGACGCCTGACGTCGCGTCGGCTCACCAGGAGCCGGACGCGGCCTCGGCCTCCTCGAGGGCCGCGTCCGGCGTGGGATGCGGCGGCAGCAGCCGGGCCAGGCCGGTCACCCGGAAGACGCGCAGGGTCATCGGATGCGTGCACACGAGGTGCACCCGCCCACCCCGTTCCAGGGCCCGGGCCCGCGCCCGGTAGAGCAGGCGCAGTCCCGAGCAGTCGAAGAACTCGACGTGCCGCAGGTCGATCACGACCTGTGCGCCGGGGCGGGCCGTGACCAGGTCCAGGACCGGGCCGATCTCCGCCGCCGCGGCGATGTCGATCTCCCCCCGGAACTCCAGGACCGTGTGCGCCCGGTATGCGTACACGCGCAGATGCCGGGTGAGGGGTACGGGCTCGTGTCGCACCTCGGCATCACCTCCCACCCGTGCCCCGACGTCGTATCCCCGATCGTCAAGTTACCCTCGATGGAAGGAATTTGAGCATGTTCGATTGACATATGTCTTCGAGTTTCACGCGTGTCGCACAGGGGCGGCTCAGTCGGCGAGCAGCACCAGCTTCCCCGTCGTCCGGCCGGTGTCACCGAGTTCGTGCGCCTTGGCGGCCTCCGCCAGCGGGAACGTCCCGGCGATCGTGGCGCGCAGCCGGCCCGACGCGGCCAGCTCCGCGACCGCCTCCATCCCGGCCCGGTCGGCGTCCACCAGCATCTGCACCCCGCGCACGCCGAGCCGCTCGGCCTCCGCGAAGAACTCCGGGGAACCGTCCGGCAGGATCGACACCACGATCCCGCCGGGGCGCAGCACCCGCAGGGACTTCACGGCCGTCTCCCCGCCGACCGTGTCCAGGACGACATCGACGTCCCGCACCGCCTCGGTGAAGTCGGTGGACCGGTAGTCGACCGCCTCGTCCACGCCGATCTCCCGCAGGAAGTCGTGCTTGCCCGCGCTCGCGGTGCCGATCACGTACGCGCCGCGCGCCTTCGCGATCTGCACGGCCACGTGCCCGACCCCGCCCGCCGCCGCGTGGATCAGCACCCGCTGCCCCGGCCGGATGCCGGCGTGCTCGGTCAGCGCCTGCCAGGCGGTCAGGGAGACCAGCGGCAGCGCGCCCGCATGGGTGTGGTCGATGGAGGCCGGCTTGTGCGTGAGGGCACGGACCGGCGCGATCACGTACTCGGCGTGCGAGCCGTGGCCGTACGGGTAGGGAAGCATGCCGAAGACCTCGTCGCCGGGCTCGAAGGCGACGACGCCGATCCCCGTCTCGGCGACCTCGCCGGAGACGTCCCAGCCCAGGACGAACGGCGGCCGGCCCAGGAAGAGGCCGGAGGCCCGGTGCTTCCAGTCGGTGGGGTTGAGACCGGCGGCCCGCACCCGGACCAGCACCTGGTTCGGGCCCGGCTTCGGCCGCTCCACGCGTACTTCCTTCAGGACCTCGGGACCGCCGAGGACGTCCTGGCTGATGACTCGCATCGTGTTCACATCGCTCATGGTCACCCAGCCTGCCGGGGACCGCGCGGCAAGGAAATGGCAAGATTGCCAACCTTCGATAGGATCGTGCCATGTACGACATGGAGCTGCGCGCCCGGCGTCCCGAACGGGTGGTCGTCCTCGCCCTCGACGGCGTCTACCCCTTCGAACTGGGCATCCCCAGCCGCATCCTCGGCGCGGCCGACGGCCACTACGAAGTGCTGACCTGCACGGTCGACGGCGGCCCGGTGCGCACCAACTCCGACTTCACCGTCGGCGTGGCCCACGGCCCCGAGATCCTGGAGACGGCGGACACCGTGGTGGTCACCTCCGTACCGCCCACCCACATCCCCACCGAGCTGCCCGACGAGGTGGCCGGCGCGCTGGCCCGCATCCGCCCGGACGCGCGGATCGTCTCCATCTGCACAGCCGCCTTCGTGCTCGCCGCGGCCGGCCTGCTCGACGGCCGCCGCGCGACCACGCACTGGCACGTGGCCGACCTGTTCCGGCGCCGCTACCCGCAGGTCGACCTCGACCCGGACGTCCTCTTCGTCGACGACGGCCGCGTCCTCACCTCGGCCGGAGCCGCCTCCGGTGTCGACATCTGCCTGCACATCATCCGCACCGACCACGGCAGCGAGCTGGCCAACGCCGTCGCCCGGCGCTGTGTGGTCCCCCCGTTCCGGGACGGCGGCCAGGCCCAGTACATCGAGCAGCCGGTGCCCGTCAGCGGCGCCGCGAGCACGGCCGCCACCCGCGCCTGGGCCCTGGGGCGCCTGGACCAGCCGCTCACCCTGGCCGACCTCGCCGGACACGCCCGCATGAGCCAGCGCACCTTCGCCCGCCGCTTCAACGACGAGGTCGGCCTCAGCCCCGGCCGCTGGCTGATACAGCAGCGGGTGGTCCGCGCCCGGCACCTGCTGGAGTCCAGCGACCTGTCCGTGGACCGGATCGCCGGCGAGGTCGGCTTCGCCACCGGCGCCTCGCTGCGCCAGCACCTGCACGCGGCGATCGGGGTGTCCCCGGGGGCCTACCGGCGGACGTTCCAGGAGGCCCGCTGAACGTTCCGGGCCGCTCCGGCGTCGAAGGAGCCGACGGCGACCGAGGGGTGGAGGGGCGGGCATGCGCAGAGGGCTCGTGGCGGTGACGGTGCTGGCGGCCGTGACGGCGGTGGGATGCGGCTCCGGGACCGAGCCGGAGCTGGTGGTGCGGGGCACCCCTCCGGCCTCCCCCTACGGCGGCCCGCTCCACGTCCCCACGCGCGACCTCGACGGAAGCGGGCCCCGGGCCCTGCGGCTCGCCTCCGGCGCCGCCGGCCGGGCCCTGGAGTGCGACGGCGAGATCTTCGACGGCGAGGGACCCGACGGGTGGAGCACCCCCGACGGCGGCGCCACACCCGAGGAGGGACTGGCCCTCTACTTCGACATGTTCCAGCCGGAGGTGCCCGAGCACGGCTACCGGGTGGAACGCCGGGATGCGGACCGGGTGCTGTACTCCTTCGACGTCGGCGGCCGCACCAAGGTGGCGGTCGTGGTCGCCAGGGACCGGAAGGGCCGCCCCGGTTGGGGCCCGGAGACGAGCGCCTCCTGCGACCCGGCCGAACTCCCCGCGGGCTACACCGACGCCATGGGCTGGGAGATCTGGACCGACCGCACCGGCCGGCGGGTCCCGGTGAGCGGGGTCAGCAGTTCGCCCGGGGCGGAACACTGCGGCTGGGGGTCGGCCCACGTCCTCAGCCTCGGCGACCGGACCTACGGCCGCGACCCCGAGGGCGTCCTCGGCCGGGACGGCCTGCTCACCGTCCCGTACCGAGGCCGGGTCCGTGCGCTGCCCGCGGGAGCGCACGACACCGGGTACCGCTACCACGACTGGCGGCTGTGGCTCACCCCCGACCGGTCCACGGCGTACGTCCGCACGCCCGACGGCATCGAGGCGTGGCCCCGGCTGGAGCGGGGCGCCGACTGCCGCTGACCCGGCGCGGGGCGGCGCTCAGGCCCCGGGCGCCGCGTACACCCGCTCGCCGCCCACGTACGTGAGTGCCACCGCCGTCTCCGCGATCGCCTCGGGCGGCCCGGCGAACGGGTCGCGGTCCAGGACGACCAGGTCGGCGAGGGCCCCGACGGCCACCCGCCCGGCCTCGTCCAGATGGTTCACGTACGCCGAACCGGCCGTGTACGCCGTGAGCGCCTCCCCGAGGCTCAGCCGCTCGTCCGGCAGGAACACCGGCCGTGTGCCGCCCGGTTCGGTCCGGTTGACGGCGACATGGACGCCCTGGAGCGGGTCGGGGCTGCTCACGGGCCAGTCGCTGCCCGCCGCGAGCCGTGCCCCGGAGCGCAGCAGCGCGCCGAACGGATACTGCCAGGCGGCCCGTTCGGGTCCGAGGAACGGGATCGTCAGTTCGTCCATCTGCGGCTCGTGCGCGGCCCACAGCGGCTGGATGTTCGCCGTGGCGCCGAGCCGGGCGAAGCGCGGCACGTCGTCCGGGTGCACGACCTGGAGGTGCGCGAGATGGGGCCGGGTGTCGCTCGGCCCGTTGGCGCCGCGGGCCGCCTCGATCGCGTCCAGCGCGTCCCGTACGGCCCGGTCGCCCAGCGCGTGGAAGTGGCACTGGAAGCCGAGCGCGTCCAACTCGGTCACATATGCGGGTAGTTGCTTCGGGTCGACGAAGCTCTTGCCCCGGTTGGCCGTGACGCAGCCGCACTTGTCCAGATACGGGTCGAGCAGCGCGGCCGTGTGGTTCTCGGCGACTCCGTCCAGCATCAGCTTCACGGTGCCCGCGCGGAACCGTCCATGGCTGAACGCGCGCCGCTTCTCCACGAGTTCGGGAATCTGTTCGGCCCCGCGCTCGCGGTCCCACCACAGCGCGCCGACCACCCGCGCGGTGAGCGAACCGTCCCGGGCCGCGGTGAGGTACGCCTCGGCCGGGTCGTCCATGCCGAGGAAGTCGCCGACGAGCGCGTCCTGCCAGGCCGTGATGCCGAGCGCGTGCAGATGCCGCTGGGCGTGCAGCAGCGCGGCCAGCCGCTCGGCCGCGCCGGCGGGCGGCGTGAGCCGGCCGACCAGCTGCATCGCCCCCTCCTGCAGGGTGCCGCTCGGCACGCCGGAGGCGTCCCGCTCGATCCGGCCGTCGGCCGGGTCGGGCGTGTCCCGGTCGATGCCGGCCAGCTGAAGTGCCCGGCTGTTGACCCAGGCGCCGTGGTGGTCCCGGTTCGGCAGGTACACCGGCCGGTCCGGGACCACCGCGTCCAGCAGCTCCCTGGTCGGCGTACCGCCCGCGAACGCCTCCATCGACCAGCCCCCGCCGAGGATCCACTCCCGCTCGGGGTGGGCGTCGGCGTAGGCGCGTACGGCGGCCACGGTCTCCTCGGCCGTCGTCGTACCGGCCAGGTCGCACTGGGACAGTTCGAGCCCGGCCGGCACCGGATGGACGTGCGCGTCCTGGAAGCCGGGCAGCAGCAGCCGTCCGGCCAGGTCCACCACCTCGGTGCGCGGGCCGGCCAGTTCGTTCAGCTCGGTGTGCCCGACGGCGGTGATCCGGTCACCGGTGACGGCCACCGCGGTCGCGGTGCGGCCCCCGGGGGTGAGGACGGGACCGCCGGTGAAGAGCAGATCGGCGTGCATGATGCCTTTCCTGAAGGTCAGTTGGAGGTGGTGAGCAGCTGCTGGGCGTCGGCGTCCGTGCCCTCGCCGGTGCGGAAGTACGGCGACCTGCGCACCCACTTCGCCCATCCGGCCACCAGGAATCCGGATCCGATCATCACCAGCGGCATGAGCAGCAGGAACCAGCCGTTGTCCGCGCGGAGCGCCAGATGGTCGGCGGAGCGGTAGAACGACCAGGCCAGATAGCCGCCGAGGCCCAGCAGCGCGGCGGCGCTGAGCGCGGGCAGCACCACCGCCCGCACCCCCTGCCGCCAGTCCTCGCGCAGCAGGGAGCGGAAGCGCACGGCCGCCGCGAGGGCGGTCAGCGCGTAGGACAGGGCGACGACGATCCCGACCGCGTTCACCACCGCGTCGATCATGTCGGCCAGGCGCGGGATCACCAGGGCGGCCGCCGCGACCGCGACCGACAGCGCCCCGATCAGCAGCGTCCCGGCCGCCGGGGTCCCGTACCGGGCACTGACCCTGGACCACACCGCTCCGAGAGTACGGTCCCGGCTCATCGCGAACATCCCGCGCGCCGTCGGGATGACGCCCGCCTGGAGCGAGGCCACCGCCGAGAACATCAGCGCCACCAGGGGCAGCGCGGCCAGCGGCCGGTCGGCCAGCCGGTCGCCGTAGTACGCGAGGCCCTGCGCGCCGTGCCCGGCCAGCTCGTCCTGCGACAGCACCCGCTGGAAGGCCAGCGAGCCCAGCAGGAACAGCCCGAGCATCGTCACCAGGGTGATCGTCCCGGCCCGCGAGGCGTCCCGCGGCTCGCGCACCTCCTCGTTGACGGTGAACGCCGCCTCGAAGCCCCAGTAGCAGAACACCGACAGGACCAGGCCCTGCGCCAGCGCGGTCGCCGAGGGGATCGCGAAGGGGTCGAACCAGGAGAGGCTGAAGCGGTGCGGGCCCGTCACGATGCCGTAGCCGCAGAAGCCGAGCAGCACGACGTACTCGAAGACCAGCAGCGCGCCCTGCAGCCGGGCCGCGCTGCGGACGCCGGTCACGGCGGTCAGGGTGACCGCGACCAGGACGACGATGCCGACCGCCGTCGTCTGCGCGGTCGAGCCGGGGTCGAGGCCGAGCGAGCCGATCCGGTGCAGTCCCGCCTCCCCGGCCAGTTGCATCACCGCCGATCCGGTGACCGCCGTGGTGTACGCGAGGAACGCCACGCTCGCCACGATGTTCACCCAGCCGACCGTGAAGCCGAGCCAGGGGCTCAGCGAACGGCCCACCCACACATAGCCGTTGCCCGCGTTCGGCTCCACCCGGTTGAGCCGCGAGTAGGCCCCGGCGATACCGAGCACCGGCAGGAAGGACAGCAGCATGATCGCGGGCAGATGCGGGCCGACCACGCCGGCGATCACCCCGAGGCCGATGCCGATGCTGGTGGTGGCGGCCGTGCTGGAGGCCGCCACGGCGATGCCGTCCGTCACGCTCAGGGACCTGCGCAGCCCGGGCCGCGCGGGGGGGTCCACTCCGATGGTTCTGTCGTTCATGGCCGGCTCTCCGCTCGCACCGCGGGGCCCGGACGGCCCCGGTGACCGGACATGAAACTGCCGGGGGACTTAACAGGTCAACGGTGTTGTCATAAGGTGCCGGGCACATCCCCAGGGAGGCCCCCATGAGCGACCGTGTCGTCCCGCCGAGCGATCGCCGGCGCCGACGCCCCACCAAACAGGGCGTCGTGCTCTCCGAGGAGCTGATCGTCAGGACCGCCATGCGGCTGATCGAGGAGCACGGCGCCGACGCCCTCTCCGTGCGCCGCCTCGGCCGGGCCCTCGGCGCCGACCCCAGCTCCCTGTACCGGTACTTCCGGCACACCGACGACCTGATGCTCGCCGTCGCCGACGAGCTGATCGGCCGCACCCTCGCCACCTGGCGGCCCACCGGCGACTGGGCCGCCGACCTGCGCGACCTCGGCCTGCGCATGCACGCCGGTGCCCTCGCCCACCCCCGGGCCGCGGTGCTCAGCGCCCATCGCGTCACCGGCCGGGCACACGAGATCCAGGCGGTCGAGAGCATCCTCGGGGTGTTGCGGCGGGCCGGGTTCCCGGACGCCGAGGCGGTGCGCATCTATCACGCGTTCGTCGACCAGGCCCTCGCCTTCGGCGCGCTGGACTCGGCGGGCACCGCCCTGCCCCGGCCCGCGCGCGAGGCCGAGGCGGAGGTGTGGCGCGGCACCTACGGCACGCTGTCCGCCGACAGCCACCCGCACATCGCGGCCACCGCCCGCCACCTCGTCGCCACCATGCGCGGCAGCTCCTACCCGGCCGCGCTGGAGCTGCTGCTGACCGCGGCCCGGACACGCCTTGATCACATCCGTGCCACGACACGGGGGTGACGGCCAGACTGGACTGCATTCGCACCCAGAGGAGGCCGAACGTCATGACCCCGCCGCCCGCCCGCACCGCCGCACAGCGCAAGAAGGACACCCTGCACCGGCTGGAGCACGACATCGACGCCTGGGTCGCCACCGCCGGCCCCGACGGTGCCGCCCCCTACCTCGTGCCGCTGTCCTTCGTCTGGGACGGCGCCGTCCTGCTGATCGCCACCCCCGCCGACAGCCCCACCGGCCGGAACCTGACCGCCACCGGCAGGGCGCGCCTCGGCATCGGTCCCACCCGGGACGTCGTCCTCGTCGAGGGCACCGTCCGGGCGGTGACGCCCGAGGACCTGCCCGAGGAGGACGCCGAGGTCTTCGCCGGCAAGACGGGCTTCGACCCCCGTGAACTCACCACGCGCTACCTGTACTTCACGGTCGTACCGCAGCGCGTCCAGGCCTGGCGCGAGGCGAACGAGCTGCAGGGGCGGGAGCTGATGCGCGACGGGGAGTGGCTGCTCGCCGACTGAATCCGGGGGCCCGGGATATCCGCAGGGAGAGGACATCCCCGGGAGGAAGCATGGCACTGGTGAAAGCGGGCGTCGTGGTACTCGACTGCGCCGAGCCCGAGAAACTCGCCGAGTTCTACAGGGAGTTGCTGGAGGGCGAGCATACGGGCGCGTCGGCCAACCTGGTGGAGATCCGCGGGGCCGACGGCGTCCGGCTCGCCTTCCGGCGGGACGTGAACGCGACTCCGCCCAGCTGGCCGCGCCCCGAGAACTCCCTCCAGGCCCATCTCGACTTCCTGGTCGAGGACTTGGACGAGGCCGAGCGCCGGGTCGTGGGACTCGGCGGCCGGCCGATCGAGACCAAGGACGCGGCGGGGCCGTACGAGGAACGCGGGTACGCCGACCCCGCCGGGCACTCCTTCACCCTGCGCCTGGTGCCCTCGACGGCACCCAAGCGGGGCTGAGCGAGGGGCTCACGGTCTCACTGCCGGCCCTTCTCGTCGGCCACCGGCCACACACCCGTCGACCGGGCGATGGCCTTGGCGCCGGTGCGGTCCACGGCGCTGCGCACCACCGCGAAGATCGCGCCCTGGACCGCCGCGGCCAGCAGGATCTCACCCCAGCCGCGGTCCGGGTCCAGGGCGTCGGGCGCGTCCTCCTCGTGCCGTATCGCCTTCCACGCCTTCTGGAAGGCGAGACCGGCCAGCGCGCCGCTCGCCCAGCTGAGCACGAACCCGACCGGCTGGTAGACGAGCGGCAGTTTCTTCTTCTTTGTCTTGGCCATGTGTGACTACTTCCTCGTCAGTCGGTCCTCATGCGGGCCGCGCCGCGGCGGGCACGCGTTCACCGGGAGGCACCGGCCCCGGGGCCGTCCCGTCGCCGAACGGCCGGCCGCCCAGCTCCTCGCGGTGGTGCGGACTCAGCCAGCCGGCCAGATCCGGGCCGAGCGGGACGATCCCTGTCGGGTTGATGCCGGTGTGCACCTGGTAGTAGTGACGCTTGATGTGGTCGAAGTCGACCGTGTCGCCGAAGCCGGGCGTCTGGAACAGGTCACGGGCGTACGCCCACAGCACCGGGTTCTCCGCGAGCTTCCAGAGGTTGCACTTGAAGTGGCCGTGGTACACCGGGTCGAACCGGACCAGCGTGGTGAACAGCCGGATGTCGGCCTCGGTGAGGGTGTCACCGACCAGATACCGCTGCCCGGCCAGCCGGTCCGCGAGCAGCTCCAGCCGCCGGAACACGCCCGTGCACGCCTCCTCGTACTCCTTCTGGTTCGTGGCGAACCCGGCCCGGTACACGCCGTTGTTGACGTCCTGGTAGACCTCCGCCATCACCGTGTCGATCTCGTCGCGCAGGCCCGCCGGATACAGGTCGGGCGCGCCGTCGCGGTGCAGTGCCCGCCACTCGGTGGCCAGGTCCAGGGTGAGCTGCTGGTAGTCGTTGGTGACCAGCCGCCCGCTCGGCACGTCCACGACCGCGGGCACGCTCACCCCGCCCGGGTAGCCGGTCTCGCGCCGGTCGTAGGCCTCGCTCAGGTACCGGATGCCGAGCACCGGGTCCCGGCCGTCCGGGTCCAGGGTGAACCGCCAGCTGCGGTCGTCCTGGACCGGGTCGGTGACCGCCATCGGCAGCGCGTCCTCCAGGCCCAGCAGCCGGCGGGAGACCACCGCCCGGCTCGCCCAGGGACACGCCCGGGACACCACCAGCCGGTAGCGCCCCGCCGCGACCGGCCAGCCGTTCTGGCCGTCGGCGGTGATGCGGTCCCGGAAGTGGCTCCGGGACCTGCTGAACGTCTTGTGGCCGTAGGCGCTGTTGCCGTCGCCGCCCATGTCTCCTCCTCGTCTCCCAGGGGGCCTCGGGCAACCGCGTTCCCCGTTTTCGGCCGCCCGCACGGTGTGATCCGCCCGGTCGGGGGCAATCGGCGAGGGGTGAGCGGGACATCCTCGGAACGGGAGCGGGAGGACGTCGTCGCCATCACGGCGGCCATGCTCCAGCCGGTCGGTCTGGACAGGTTCGCCAAGCGGTTCCCC
>NZ_JBSGDB010000292.1:0-11591 GCF_053602155.1 Streptomyces sp. NPDC004561 | reverse complement strand
GCCCGGTTACATTCCGAACCCGGAAGCTAAGCCTCACAGCGCCGATGGTACTGCAGGGGGGACCCTGTGGGAGAGTAGGACACCGCCGAACAATTTTTGGGAAAACCCCGCACCATTCCGGTGCGGGGTTTTCTGCGTTTACGGACCTTGTCGAGAACGGCTTTTCAGAAGGTCACGTCCGCCGTCTTCACCGTCCCGCCCCGGCGACCAGGAGCGCGCTGATCGCTCCAGTAGAGATTGGTGTGGGCTATCACCTGCTCCGGGGCCGGCGCGCCGTACTCGGTGAGGTCCTCGGTCGTGTGGGCGTCGGCGACCAGCGTCGCGTCGTAGCCCCGCGCCAGGGCGCCGTGCAGCGTCGAACGGACGCAGAAGTCGGTCTGGGCGCCCGTCACGACCAGTCGGCCCACTCCGCATTCGGCCAGCACGGCCTCCAGGTCGGTGTCCTCGAAGGAGTCGCCGTAGGTCTTGGCGACGAGGGGCTCCGTGTCGAGTCGCTTCAGTTCCGGGACGTACTCCCAGTCCTCGGTGCCGGGCACCAGCTCCTCGTCCTGGTGCTGCACCCACACCACCGGCACGGCCGCCGCCCGTGCCCTGTCGATCAGGACGTTGATGTTCGCGATGACGTCGTCCCGGTGGGGCGCGCCCTCGACGACCGCGTTCTGGACGTCGATGACGAGCAGCGCGGTGCCGGGCCGATCTTGAAGGGTTGTCATGCGGCCACAATATGGGGTGCTGTCGGCGGTGGACGGCACTACGGTGGCCCCCATGAGCACTGTGACCAGCCATGACTACGTCGTCCGAGTCATACGCCCCGCAGAGTGGGAGAAGGTGAAGCAGTTGCGGCTCGCCGCGCTGCGGGATCCGGCCGCGCCGCTCGCCTTCCTGGAGACGTACGAGGACGCCGAGGCGAAGCCGGACTTCTTCTGGCAGGACCGGGCGACCGGGTCGGGCGAGGGCGCCACGGCGGCCCGGCAGTTCATCGCCGAGGCGCCCGACGGGACATGGGCGGGCACCGTGACCGTGCTCATCGAGGAGGCCGGCACACAGGACTGGGCCGGGTTCCCGGTCGAGCGGCGGCAGGGGCATGTGGTCGGCGTGTTCGTACGGCCCGAGCACCGCGGCAACGGGCTGATCAAGACCCTGTTCGACGCGGGGGCCGCCTGGGCGTGGGAGCGCGCCGCCGAGCGGGTGCGGCTGCTCGTGCACGAGGACAACGCGCGGGCACAGGGCGCCTACCGGAAGGTGGGGTTCGTCCCGAGCGGAGTCGTCGTGCCGTACGTCAAGGACCAGGTGGAGAACGAACTGGAGTACGTCCTAGACCGCTAGCCCCGGCAGCCCCGGCAGTTCGCGGTGCGGCCAGCGGGAACGGGCCTGTTCCCGGGAGCGGAGGAGGGCGAGCGTCGGCAGGCCCTGGTCCGCTCCGGCGGCGAGCAGGTCCGGGAGTTGGGGGATGGGCGCGACGGCCGCGATGTCGTCCAGGACCAGGGTCAGTGGTGGGTCGAGCCGACCGGAGGATGACCGTTCGGCCATGCGCCGGCCGCGCTCGACCACGCTCGAGACGAGGGCCGTCAGGAGGGGCATGGCGCCGGGATTGCTCCTCGGGTCCTCGATGGATTCACCGACCACATAAAGCGTGCCCCCTTCCTGGACGAAGGAATCCAAGGCAAGGGCATCAGTTCGGTTTGGTGTGCAAGCCTCGCGGATGTTGACCGTGAAGAGGGCGGAGAGCGCCCGGCTGGTCAACTCCTGGGCGATGTCACGGCGTTCGGGGTGCGCGGTGAGCGCGGCCTCCAGCTCGCCGGCGGCGCCGGGCGCGGCCTTGGGGTGGGTCCGCAGGGTGCGTACGGCGTCCTGGATCTGGGTGCCCTGGGACCACCGGTGGACATGGCGGATGGTCCGGTTCTCCAGGGCGGCGGCGTGCAGATAGCTGCGCAGCAGGGTGGTCGCCGTGTCCACCACGGCCTGGTCGATCTTGGCCGTGGGCTGTACGGGGGTGAGCAGCGCGGTCGCTCGCCGCAGTGCCGTCTGTCTGTCCTCGCAGCCGCCCGTGGGGGACCAGTGGAGGCGGGCCGGGGTGTCGCAGAGGTGGGTGGGGTCGTAGAGCAGGGCGGGGCCCAGCTTGGCCCGTGCGTCCTTCGTCTCCGCCCAGAGGGCGGGGTTCGAGGTGACGACGAGGGCGGCGCCCTCCGCGTCGCGTACGGCCCGGCCGGCGGTCGACTGGCGGCTCTCCCTGGGTGCGACGAGGATGCGCTCCCACTCGCCTGCCCGCACGCCGCCGGTCGCGGGCCGGTCCACCGGGACGGCGGGCGATGCCGTCTCCTGGAGCGGCACGGCCGGCTCCGGTGCGGGTTCCGCCCGCGGCACGGGCACCTCGTACCGCTGCTCCTGCGGCGCGGGCGCCTCGTACGGCTGCTCCCGCGGCACAGGTGTCTCGTACGGCCGTTCCTGCGCTGCCGGCGCCGTCTTCTGGGCGCGGGAGCGGGCCTTGCCCGCTCGCCAGCGGGCCATCGCCCCCATCACGAACACGGTGAGGACGAACAGGATCATCAGCTGGCCGATGAACAGGCCCCAGAACAGGCCCCAGCCGGACAGCCGGCCCGCCGGGGTGGCGGGCCAGGCGCCGCTGATGTCGTGCGGCTGCCCGATGAGGTGGCGCATGGCCAGGGGGGTGTGGGTGAAGGTGACCCCGTCGGGCCAGGCGCCCTTGGCGAAGAGCGCCGCCAGGCCCGTGGCCGTCCACACCAGGACGGTCATGCCGAGGAGGAACGCGAGTATGCCGACCAGCAGGCCGTCCGGGATGCCGCCCTGGCCGTCCCGCCGGTTGTCCCGGTGATCGCGAGCGTCGGGTCTCACGCCGTCTCCCCTTACGCCACCGTCGATTCGGAGTCGCCCAGGTGCTGCTCCACGAAGGCCGCGGCCCGCTGCTCGGCCTCCAGCTCGGCGGCGCGCAGTGCGTCGTCGGCCGCGAGGTCGCTGGAGGACTCGGTCATCGCGCGGTCGGTGAAGACCAGCGGGCGCTCGGTCTCCGTGATCAGGTGCTTGACCACCTGGACATTGCCGTTGACGTCCCAGACGGCGATGCCCGGGGTCAGCGTCGGGATGATTTCCACCGCCCACCTCGGCAGACCGAGCACCCGGCCGGTGGCCCGTGCCTCGTCGGCCTTCTGGGCGTAGATCGTCCTGGTCGACGCCATCTTGAGGATCGCCGCGGCCTCCTTCGCCGCGGCCCCGTCCACCACGTCGGACAGGTGGTGGACGACCGCCACGAACGACAGGCCCAGCCGGCGCCCGAACTTCAGCAGCCGCTGGAACAGCTGCGCCACGAACGGGCTGTTGATGATGTGCCAGGCCTCCTCGACCAGGAAGATGCGCTTCTTGCGGTCGGGGCGGATCCAGGTGTGCTCCAGCCACACGCCGACGATCGCCATCAGGATCGGCATGGCGATGGAGTTGCGGTCGATGTGGGACAGGTCGAAGACGATCAGCGGGGCGTCCAGGTCGATGCCGACCGTGGTCGGGCCGTCGAACATGCCCCGAAGGTCACCGTCGACCAGCCGGTCGAGCACCAGGGCGACGTCGAGTCCCCAGGCCCGTACGTCGTCTATGGCGACGTTCATGGCCTCCGCCGACTCGGGCTCGGGGTGCCGCAGCTGCTCGACGATGTCGGTCAGGACCGGCTGGCGGTCGACGATCATCTCGTTGACGTACGCGTGGGCGACCTTGAGGGCGAAGCCTGAGCGCTCGTCCAGGCCGTGGCCCATCGCGACCTCGATGATCGTCCGGAGCAGCGCGAGCTGTCCGGTGGTGGTGATCGCCGGGTCCAGGGGGTTCAGCCGGATCCCGTGGTCCAGGGCGGCCGTCGGGTCGAGCCGGATGGGGGTTATCCCCAGCTCCTGCGCGATGAGGTTCCATTCGCCGACCCCGTCCTCGCCCTGGGCGTCCAGCACGACGACCTGGCGGTCCCGGAAGCGCAGCTGGCGCAGGACGTAGGTCTTCTCCAGCGCCGACTTGCCGTTGCCGGACTCGCCGAGGACGAGCCAGTGCGGGGCCGGGAGCTGCTGGCCGTAGAGCTGGAAGGGGTCGTAGATGTAGCCCTTCCCGGAGTACACCTCGCGGCCGATGATGACCCCGGAGTCGCCGAGGCCGGGCGCGGCGGTGGGCAGATAGACGGCCTGGGCCTGGCCCGTGGAGGTGCGCACCGGCAGCCGGGTCGACTCGACCTTCCCGAAGAGGAAGGAGGTGAAGGCGTCGGTGAGGACGGACAGCGGATCCCGCATCGGTGAATCAGCCCCTACCTTCGGATGCCGGTGGCGAAGGGAAGTGTGTTCACGAAGGCGCGGTGGTGCTCACGGTCGCACCACTCCAGCTTGAGGTACGACTTGCCCGCGGAGGCCCTTATCGTGCGCTTGTCGCGGGCGAGGGACTCCGGGGAGCGGGAGGAGACGGTGATGTAGCCGACCAGGTTGACGCCCGCCGCTCCGCTGGCGAGGTCCTCGCCTCTCTGGTCGAGGCGGTTGTGGGCGGCGATGTCGCGGGGGTCGACGGTGCGGTTCATCTTGGCGGCGCGGGAGGCGTCGGCCACGTCGTTCGTCTTCTCGGTCAGCATGCGTTCGATGGCTACCTCGGTGGGTTCGAGATCCATCGTGACCGCGACCGTTCGGATGACGTCGGGGGTGTGGACGAGGAGCGGGGCGAGGAAGTTGACGCCGACGGGCGTCATCGGCCACTCCTTCACCCAGGCCGTCGCATGGCACCAGGGGGCGCGGGTGTTGGACTCCCGGGTCTTGGCCTGGAGGAAGGTGGGCTCCACGGCGTCCAGCTCGGCCGGCCAGGCGTTGCGCCTGGTCATGGCCTGGATGTGGTCGATGGGGTGGTCCGGGTCGTACATGGAGTGGACCAGCGAGGCCAGTCGTCCCTGACCGAGCGGCTGGCGGACGCGGATGTCGGCCTCCTGGAGCCGTGAGCAGATGTCGGTCAGCTCACGGGCCATGACGACGGCGAGTCCGGCGTCCCGGTCGAGCCTGCGGCCGGACTGGGGGCGGGCGGCGCGGGCCATGGCCTGCGCCTCGGCGGCCAGTTCCCGGGTGTAGTGCATGCAGGCGACGAGGTAGGCGCGGTGCTGCTCGCTGCTGGTGGACACCATGGACTGGAGCTGGTCGTACGACTGCTGGAGCCAGTGGGGGGAGCGGACGTCGCCGCGCAGGGCGACGTCCTTGGCGTGCGCGTCGGGGTCGGCGGGCAGGGTGCGGGCGAGCATCTGCAGCCGCGTCACGAACCCGTCCCCGTTGGCGACGTGCTTGAGCAGCGTGCCGAAGCGGTCGACGAGGGCCTCCTGGTCCTCGGAGTCGCGCAGGCCGACGCCGGGTCCCTCGATCTCGATGCAGGCGGTGACCGTCTTGCGGTCGGCGTGCAGCAGTACGGCGATCTCGTCGGGCCCGAAGGGGGCGGCGAGCCAGGTGATCCGGCCGATGCCGGGGGGCGGCCCGATCTCGACCTCGCGGCCGTCGAGCCCGATGCCGGCCTCCATGACGCCCGAGCGGTAGACGGCGCCGCGCTTGAGGGTGCGCTTGTAGCTGCGGTTGATCTCGAACCACTTGTAGAAGGTGCGGCGTTTGTACGGGACGTAGACCGCGGCGAGGGCGATCAGCGGGAACCCCATCAGCAGCACGATCCGCAGGGACAGGACCGGTACGACGAGGCCGCACATCATGCCGATGAACGCGCCGGCGATGATCAGCACGATCTCGCCCGACTCGCGGTTGCGGCCGATGATCGCGTTCGGCCGGGCGCGGCCGATCAGATACGTACGGCGGGGCGTGACCGGATGGGACAGGTGGGACTCGGTCGTCAACGCCCTTCACCTCCCGTGCGGTTGTTGCGGGTGTTGCCGGCGTGCGGGGTGTTGACCGGGCTGGGCGCGCGGGGCGCGGGCGTGGCGGAGGGGACGGCTCCGCCGGCGCCCCCGGTGGGGGTGCGGCTGCTGTGGGCGGCGACGCCGCCGGTGGCGGGGTTGGCCGGGCGGGGGGTGCTGCCGCTCTGGCCGCCGCCCGCGCCGCCGCCGTTGCTGTCGGCGCGGGCGCTGTGGGTCTTGATGCCCTGGGCGACGAGGGTGGCCGGGGAGCTGATGACGGCGGCGGCCTTGCCCTCGGCGCCCTGCATGATGCGGTTGTTGCGGCCGTTGGCGATCTCGTCGCCGAAGCCGGGGACGAAGCGGTAGATCGCGGCGCTGGCGAAGATGGCGAGCAGGATGATGGCGAGGCCGGAGACGACGGCGGAGAAGGCGTCGGGGCCGTTGCCGGAGGACAGGGCGCCGGCGAGTCCGAGGACGATCACGATGACCGGTTTGACGAGGATGACCGCGATCATGATGCCGGCCCAGCGGCGGACGTGGCCCCACAGGTTCTTGTCCACGAGGCCCGCGTAGACGACGGTGCCGAGGAGGGCGCCGACGTAGAGCAGGGCGGCGCGGATGACGAGCTCCAGCCAGAGGACGCCGGCGGCGAGGACGCTGACCAGGGAGACGACGATCAGCATGATCGGTCCGCCGCCGATGTCGGTGCCCTTGCCGAGGGCGCCGGAGAAGGTGCCGAAGAAGGTGTCGGCCTGGTCGCCGGTGGCCTTCGCGAGGACGTCCGTCACGCCGTCCGTCGCCGAGACGACGGTGTACAGGATCAGGGGGGTGAACGCGGAGGCGAGCACCGTCAGCCACAGGAAGCCGATGGCCTCCGAGATGGCGGTGGTGAGCGGTACGCCGCGCACCGCGCGCTTGGCCACGGCGAGCAGCCACAGCAGCAGCGTCAGGATCGTGGACGCCGCGAACACGATGGCGTACTGCTGCAGGAACTTGGTGTTCGTGAAGTCGACGTTGGCGGTGTCCTTCACGGCCTTGCTGAGCTTGCCCACCGTCCAGGAGGCGGCTTCGGCGCAGCCCTTGGCCAGTGAGGACAGGGGGTCGAGGGCGGAGGTGTCCGGGACGTTGGCACCGCCCGATCCGCTGGTGGAGTTGCCGCGTTCGCAGTACTTCTTGGCCTCGCCGGAGATGGCACCGCAGTTGTACTTGTGCCCCGACGGCGAGGGCGAGGGACTGCCCGAGGGAGTGGGTGAGGGGTCGGCGAAGGCACGTGTGGCCAGCAGCACCGCCGTGGTCTGTACGGCTGCCACGATTCCGGCGAGCTTGAGCGCACGTTGCGGGTTACCGGGCATACGTGAACCCTCCGTACTCTTCGATGGCCTTGCTGATCTCGTCGGAGGTGGCGGCTTTGTCGTCACCGGGTACCGGGGCGGGGCCGTCCTTCTGCGTGTCGGAGGCGATCTTCCAGTCGCCGCCGGACCACCGTAGGTCGAACGTCCATGTCTTCCAGGACGAGGTGACAGGATCGGTCGAGGCGGTGCCGGCCATGCCGATGAGCCCCACGTACCAGACCGCGACCTTGGCGTCGGTGTCCGTGTACTGCTGCACCGTCGTTCCGACCGGGATCACGCGGGAGACGAATGTGCTGCCCTTCGGGGGGTTACCCCCTGCGTCGAGACCCATTCTGCCGAGGAAGTCGGCCGAGTAGGCCTGGTCCATCTGGCTCTGCAGGGGTGCTGCCGCCTCTGGCGTGTACAGGAGTTGCAGCAGTGCGTGGCGGCTGTCCTTCTTGAACATGCCCGTCGAACCCAATGCCACGGCGTAGTTCGAGGCCGCCGATTGCGCTCCCTGGTCGCTGTGGGCGAATCCCGTGGGTACACCGGTGGACTTGGTCTCCACGGGCCGCGTGCCGCTGGCCGCCGTGGGATTGGCCGCGGGCTTGTCGGCCTGCCCGGAGGAGCCGTCCATCGACGAGTGGTCGCTGCGGTTGGCGAAGGCGATGGCTGCGATGAGGAGGACCACCACGCCGACGACCGTGATGAGGCTTCGGGAGGAGGAGCGGCCCGGGCGGCGTGGGGCGCCGCCGTAGGGGTCGCTCTCGGGCAGGCGCGTCCGGGTGTGGCCGGTGTCGCCGTAGTCGCCGTAACCCTGTTCGTCTCCGGGACTCATGCCGCGTACGCCCCCTCCGCCTTGTAGACATACGACGGTAGCCGTGCTGGTTCCCGCGCGGGCGCGGTGTGGTGACTCGACATCAGGGAAACGCAACCTCAGCCGGTGGGCACGACGGATGGGTGGGGTGGAGGGGACGAGGTCCGGGCGTGCCCGGGAGGAGAAGAGCGCGTGTCAGACGGCCATGCCGTACACGATGGTGAACAGCGTGCCCAGGGAGCCGATGATGAAGACTCCGGTGAGGCCGGCGATGATGAGGCCCTTGCCCTGCTCCGCGCTGAAGGTGTCGCGCAGGGCCGTGGCGCCGATGCGTTGCTTCGCCGCGCCCCAGACCGCGATGCCGAGGCAGAGCAGGATGGCCACGGCCATCACCACCTCGATCATCACCTTGGCCTCGTTGCCCAGGCTGCCGAAGGGCCCCCAGTCCGGAGCGATCCCGCCGATGATGGTGTTGATGTCTCCCTTGTCGGCCGCAAAGAGCATGTAAGTCACCGCCCCTGGTGGGTAGTTCCGCGAGCACCCCTGCGGTGTGCAGAGGTCGGGCCTCATTCTCGCCGACAACGTCGCCAACGTATGTCGACTTGACGTCATTGACTGGCGGGTTTCGTACGAATACCTCGTACGGTCACTCTGTGTATCACGGCAGGTCACGCCGGGCAACGAGGTCAGACCGGAACCTGTCGTGTGGTTCTGTCGTTGACCCCCTTCACGACCTGGCACGGTTTCTGACGGCCGGTCGGGTGAGGCGTCGCTTCGATGTTCTCACGCGTGGGCGGCGGAAAACGGACACAGGCCCCGGCGGCGGGCGCCGTCGGGGCCTGTGAGGTGCGGGTTCCTGCAAGGGAGTTGCTCGGGTAGGTCGCCGGACAGGGAAGACGGGCCGCGGCCGGCTGCCGTGGCCCGTCTTCCTTCCGTGCCGCCGAGGGGACCCCACGTCCCCCTCACCTGGCCGGCTCCCCGTGACCCGACGGGGTGGCCGGTCCTGGCGGCTCAGCCGGTGAAGGCGTCCGTGCCCTCCGGGGTGCCCCAGCCGGTCGGGCCGTCGTAGCCGGACCCGGCGGTGCAGAAGTAGCTGGTGGAGCAGGTGCCGTTGCTGCCGCTGGTGACGTCGTTCAGCGCGGCGGTGCCGGCCGCGGTGTACGGGTAGCGGGCCGGGTAGTCGCCGCTGCCCGGGGTGCCGGCCAGGGCGTAGACCGAGGCGATGATCGGCGAGGAGGCGCTGGTGCCGCCGTACGTGTTCCAGCCGGTGCCGTCGGAGCCGTAGGTGTCGTAGACGGAGACGCCGGTGGCGGGGTCGGCGACGGCCGAGACGTCGGCGATCATGCGCTTGGCGCAGCCGGTGTCGGTCTGCCAGGCGGGCTTGGCGTCGTAGGCCGAGCAGCCGGAGCCGGTGCCCTCGGTGCTGGAGGTGTTCCAGACGGACTCGGTCCAGCCGCGGCTGTCGGAGGAGGTCTTGAGGGCGGTGCCGCCGACGGCGGTCACGTACTTCGAGGCGGCCGGGTACTCGGCGCCGTAGCCCTCGTCGCCCGCGCTGGCGGTGATGGCGACGCCCGGGTGGTTGTAGTACTTGGAGTCGTACGAGGTGTCGGAGGAGGACTCCGAGCCGCCGTAGCTGTTGGAGACGAACTTCGCGCCCAGCTTGACGGCCTCGTTGACGGCGGTGCCCAGGTTGGCGTCGCTCGCGGACTTCGCCTCGACCAGCAGGATGTTGCAGTTCGGGCAGGTCGCGCTGACCATGTCGAGGTCGAGGGAGATCTCACCGGCCCAGCCGCTGTCGGCGGAGGGCAGCGAGGTGGTGGAGCCGGTCTGGCCGACCTGCTCGAAGCAGCCGTTGTCGGTGGTGCAGTCCGGGAGGCCGTAGTACGACCGGTAGGCCGCGAGGTCGGCCGCGGCGTTCGGGTCGTCGTAGGCGTCGACGATGGCGACGGTCTCGCCCGAGCCGTTGGCGGCGGCGGCGTTCGTCAGGCCGTAGGCGGACTGGATGTCCGAAGGGCCGTAGCCGGTGGGGGAGTCGGAGGCGGCGGCCGGTCCGATCGTCCTCGGCGTGCTGCCCTTGAGCGCCGCCTGCTTCTCCATGAAGGCGGTGGTGCCACCGGTGACGCGCAGCGCGTCGCAGGCGGCGTAGCCCTTCTTCGGGGTCGCGGCGCACGCCTTCGTGTACCGCACATGGGCCTTGGCGACCTGGGCGGCGATCGCCTTGGTGCTCACCTTGTGCTGGGGTGTGGCGGGGTCCGCGCTCGCGTGGGCCGCGGTGCCGAGGCCCGCGATCAGAAGCGCTGCGGTGGTGGCGGCGGCCGAGCTCGCGCGGCGCCATCTGCCGCGTATGTGGGGGGAGTCGGGGGTGGTCGTACGCAAGGTACAGCCTCCTGGAAGTGGTGGGCAGAGGCCTGCGGGTGGGGGATCCACCGGCGGGTTGCCGGTGGGGGCGGCGGCCCGCCACGACCATCGCGTTGTTGAGTACGCGACAACAAGAGGCTTTCGAAATCCTGACTTCCGCGTTGCCGAAGGAGATCCGGGGCTTACTGATCAATGACGGTGGGATGGCACGGTGCTGGGGGCTGCTTGACCGGGGTCACAGGGCGGCCGCAGGCGCAACGGCGCCTGGCTCAGCGGGGCTTGAGGCCGTGCAGCAGCAGGTGGACGTGCTCGTCCAGGCCGGCCATGGCCTCGTCCGCGTCGAGCGCGCAGCTGGCGATGAGGGCGGCCAGGCCGTGCAGGCTCGCGGCGGCGACCGTGGTGAGGCGCTCGGGGTCGCCCCGGACGATCAGGCCCTGCTCCTGGGCGTCCGCGAACATCCGGGTCAGCGAGCCGAGCGAGCGGTCGACGGCCGCGGCGAGCTGGGCGGAGCTGTCGGGGTCGTGCTTGCGCGCGAACATCAGCTCCAGCAGCTCGGGGTTCTCCACGGCGAAGCCGAGATAGGCCCGGGCGAGGGCCGTCATCCGCTGCTCGAAGGACTGGCCCGCGCCGTCGGTGGCGGCGGCCAGGGACCGGTTCAGGCGCTCGTACCCGTCGAGCGCCAGGGCGTCGAGCAGGGCCTGCTTGTCCCGGAAGTGGCGGCCGGGGGCGGCATGGCTCACGCCGATGTCACGGGCCAGCTCGCGCAGCGAGAGCGCGCCGGCCCCCTTCTCGCGCAGGGTGCGCTCGGCGCTCTCCAGCAGGGCGGCGCGCAGGTCTCCGTGGTGGTAGGGGCGACTCGCCGAGGACGTACGCGACATGCGGACCATCGTATCCGGATGTTGTCGGCGTCAGCTTTGTTGGCGCTGCCACTATTGTTGTCATTGACATCATTGTTGTCGATGCCTACATTGGCGGCATGGCCGATACGACCGACGCGCGCGGCGCGCGCAAGTGGAACGCGACCCACCTCCCCGACCTGACCGGCCGAACGGCCGTGGTCACCGGCGCCAACAGCGGCATCGGCTTCGCCGCGGCCGAGGCGCTGGCCCGCGCCGGGGCGCACGTGGTGTTCGCCGTACGGGACCTCGCGCGGGGCGGCGCCGCCGCGGCGCGGGTGAGCAGCCGCGGGTCGCCGAGCACCCCGGCCGCCTCCTCCACGAGGGCCAGGTCCGCC
>NZ_JBSGDB010000291.1:0-11627 GCF_053602155.1 Streptomyces sp. NPDC004561 | reverse complement strand
GGAGCGTGCAGCGGTTACCCAAGACCCGATGCATGCGAGCGAGAACGTGAGGTTGTGCGGGCATTCGGTGTGCTCGCCGACGGGCGGCGCCGACGCGCTGACCTCGCGCTGGGAGGTGCGCTGGACCCCGGCCACGGCGGCCATGCTGACCGCGGCCGGAGTTCGCGGAGTCACCCCGGCCCAGGCCGCCGAGGGTCTGCTGCGGGAACGGCGGCGCGCGGAGCGGGACGAGGGCGGGCCGACGGCCGCGCAGACCCTGCTCGGGCTGGAGCAGGCGGCGGAGTGCGGCCTGCCCGGACTCGCGGACGAGCGGCTGGCCGACACGGCCGAGGTGCTGCCGGACTCGGGCACCCTGCCCGAACTCCTCGCCGGTCTGGCCCTGTTGGACCGGTTGCGGGCCGGGCACATCGCCGGGCTCGGCGGCGACGAGGAGCGTACGGCGCGGGCCGCGGCGGTCGCCGAGGCGCTGACCGCCGCCGCGGTGCGCCAGGTCGACGGGCTCACCGGGTCCGAGGACCAGGCCGACGCCCATGCCCTGCTGGAACTGGCCCACCGCGCCGACCTGCTCGGCGGCATCCGGCTCACGGACGCGCTGGCCCGGCTGGCGGCCGACGGTTCCGCGCTGATGCGCGGCGCCGCCGGGGCCGTACGCGTGCTGCTGGGACAGGAGGACGCCCGGGCGTTCGGCGACCGCGTCGCCTCCTGGGTCGACGGCGCCTGCGATCCCGAGTCCCGCTCGGGCCTCACCGCCCGTCTGACCGGCCTGCTGACCGCGGCCGGGCCGCTGCTGGAATCGGCGGCGCCCGCGCTGGAACCGCTGCTGAACCGCGTGACGGAGCTGTCCGACCGGGACTTCCTCGACCGGCTCCCGGCCCTGCGCGGCGGCTTCGACACGCTCAGCCCTGCCGCCCGCGAACGGCTCCTGTCCGCCGTGGAGGAACGCCTGGACGGAGAACGTCCCACCGACACGGGCGGCATCGACCCCGCCGCCCTGGCACTGTGGACCCAGGCCGACCTGGCGGCCCGCGAGACCCTGCACGCGCTCGGCCTCCTGCCATCTGGCCGCCCCGACGACACGGTGCCGGCAGGTCCACCAACCGACTCCGAGACAACGGCGGTTCCGCCACCCGGCCGACCCGCCGGCCCCGGGACAGCCGCAGGTCCACCGTCCGTGCAGCCCGCCGACCCCGAGACGACCGCAGGCACCGCACCCAGTGGTGACCTCCACACCGCTCCCGCCACCGCCAAGGCCGTCAACCAGTCGGCCACACCCGGCGGTTCCGCGCGGCTCGCCCCGGTCGATCGCTGGCGTCTGGTGCTGGGGCGGCGGAGCGGCCGACTGCCCTCTTCCGCCCGGCCCTTGGCGACCGCGCTGGACGAGTTGTACGGCAGCGGGCGGGGTGAGGGCAGCCGGGGAGACATGGCGGGGCCGGGAAGCGGCGGCGGCCGCGAGGCGTCGTATCCCGGGGTGCGCGAGTGGTCCGAGGATCTGGCGGCGCTGTTCGGGCCGGGTATCCGGGAGGAGGTGCTGGCGGCGGCCGCCGCCACGGGCCGGCAGTACGTGCTGACGGAGCTGGACCCGGACAGCGTCCGGCCCTCCGTCGACCTGCTGCGCTCGGTGCTCCGGCATGCGGGCGGCCTGCCGGAGGCCCGGCTGGCGGCACTGCGTCCGCTGGTACGGCGTCTGGTCGACGCGCTGACCCGGCAGTTGGCGACCCGGCTGCGCCCGGCTCTGCACGGCACCACCCTGCCGCGTCCCAGCCGGCGCGCCGGCGGCGGCCTCGACCTGCCCCGCACCCTGCGGGCGAACCTGGCCACCGCCCGCCGTCTGCCGGACGGCACGGTCCGCGTCGTTCCCGAGCGTCCCGTCTTCCGCAGCCGTGCCCGGCGGGCGGCGGACTGGAGGCTCATCCTGGTCACCGACGTGTCGGGCTCCATGGAGGCGTCCACCGTCTGGGCGGCGCTCACGGCCTCGGTGCTGGCAGGCGTGCCCACGCTGTCCACGCACTTCCTGGCCTTCTCCACCGAGGTGATCGATCTGACCGACCATGTGGAGGATCCGCTCTCGCTGCTGCTGGAGGTCAGGGTCGGCGGCGGTACGCACATCGCCGCCGGGCTGCGGCACGCGCGTGAACTGGTCACCGTGCCCTCGCGCACGCTCGTCGTGGTCGTCAGCGACTTCGAGGAGGGCTACCCGGTCGGCGGGCTGCTCGCCGAGGTCCGCGCCCTGGTCGGCGCCGGCTGCCAGGTGCTGGGCTGCGCGAGCCTCGACGACGCCGGCCGTCCCCGCTACTCGACCGGCGTCGCGGGCCAGTTGGTGGCCGCGGGCATGCCGGTGGCCGCTCTCAGTCCGCTCGAACTCGCCCGCTGGGTAGGGGAGAAGATCGCATGAGCCCGGGTCTGCCTCCGGTCGCCCCGTCCGTGACCGCCGAACTCGTCGCGGCGCTCTCCCCGCGGCTGCGCAAGCGCCTGGACGCGGGCATCGCCAAGCTGGCGGACCGTCCCGTGGTCCGCGACGGCGACACCGTACGCATCGCCGTGGCCGACGACACGGACGTCGAACTGCACGCCCCGGGCGGCACGGTGACCCGTACGGACGCCGTCCGCTGCGGCTGTCTGCTGGCCCCGGACTGCCTCCACCGCGCCGCGGCCGCCTCGGCGGCCCCCGTCGCGGACGGCGCCGACTCCCGTGCGGAGGAGGCCCGTTCGAGCGGCGAGCAGGAAGCCGTTGAGCCCGAGACGGCGACGCCCGAACAGTGTGCCGCCGCCCGCGCGGTGCATGCCGCCGCGGCCGCCGTGCTCGAAGCCGGTACGGACGGGGCGGGCGCCGTGCTCCAGGCGGAGTTGCTGCGCGCCGCTCACACGGCTCGGCTAGCAGGCCTGCACCGGGCCGGCGCCACGGCCGTGTCCGTGGTCACCGCGCTGCGCGCGGCCCGTGCGGCCGACCCGGCGTACCGCCTGGCCGACCTCGTCACCGGCCTGCGTGACGTCCTGTCCGTCGCCCATCGCGTCCCGCACGCCTCCGGCGCGGAACTGGCCGGACTGCGCGGCACCGCACGTCAGCCCTACCGTCCGGACGGCTCGCTGCGGCTGTACGGCCTCTTCTCGGAGCCGGTGCTCACCGCGAGCGGCTACGCGGGCGCCGTCACCTGGACCGTCGACGCCGAGGGCCGGCTGTACCAGGTGTCCGACGTGGCTCCGGGCGGTGCCGGGCGTGCGACGGGCGCGGCCGACCGGGCCGTGCGGATCGGCGACACGTCCCTGACCCACCGCGAGCTGGCCCGGGCGGGCCTCGCGGTGTCCGGGGCCACCGTCTCTCCCACCGGGCGGCTCGGCGCGGGCGCCGGCGTCCGGGCGGTCCGGGCGTCGGGGGCCGACTGGCGCGAGCAGCCGTCGGACCGGCTGTGGGCGCGGCCCGCGCCCGAGCAGATCTCGCGCGCTCTCACCGGCGGACACGACCTGCTGTTCCTGGACGTCACCCTCGTCGGTACGGCGGCCGAGGCGGCGGGCGACTGTCTGCTCGCCGAGTGCGACGGCGTCGTCCTGCGGCTGACCGCCGCGCACGATCATCCCGCGCTCCCCCACCGGGACAACCTGCGCCTGCTGGCCGCCGCCCGGGGCAGCCGCCTCCGGGTCGTCGCCCGGCTCACCCCGGCTCCGCACCCCCGGGCCCAGCTCCTCGCGACCGAGCATCCGACCCTGGCGGGCACACGCGTCGACCTCGGCCTGGACCGGCTGCGGCGCGCGGACCTGCCCACCGAGCCCGCCTCCCCGGCCCGGACGATGCCGGCCCCGGACGAGGCACCGGTCCATCTGCTGCGCCGCCGCGTCCAGCAGGCGGTCTCCGGCGGCCGGCACGTGCTGTCCCTGCCCGGCGACGCTGATGCGGACGTCCGGCGGCTGGGCCGGTCGGGGCTGGCGACGGCCGGTGACCTCCTGGCGGAACTCCACGCCGCCGCCGCGGACCGCTCGCGCGACGTGTTCGGCCGCCTGCTGCCCGCCGACCACGACCGCTTCGCCCGCGCCTGGCTGGCCGCGTCCCGCTACACCGAGGAACTGGACCGCGCGCTGTGCGTCGCCGCCTGGTCCGGGTGACGCGAGCCGCCCCTTCGCGCTCCAGGTCGGCGTCGTCCTACCGGCGTGCACGGTGCAATGTCGGCCGCGGGATGCGAGTCACCCACGGTGTGGGACTCGGCGCACCACCCGGGACGCATACGCTCTGAGTGGGCTCCGGGAAGGCCGGAATTCCAGGAACGGGAACAGGGGGAGCTTCTATGGCGAGAGCGCGCCGGTTTCCGCTCGGCTCCGCGACCACGCTCACGGAACTGGAGGACGACCCCCACCCCCGGCTGGCCCTGCTGCGCGCCCGCGAACCGGTTTCGTGGCTCCCCGTGCTGGGCGGCTGGCTGGTGACCCGGCGTGATCTCGCCCTGCGCGTGATGCGCGACGCGGCGACCTTCACCGTGGACGACCCCCGCTTCTCCACCGCCCAGGTGGTCGGTCCGAGCATGCTCTCCCTGGAGAGCGACGAGCACAAGCGGCACCGCGACCCCTTCGCCGACCCGTTCCGCGCGCGAGACGTGCGCGACCGGTTCACCGGGTTCGTGGAACAGGAAGCCGCCCGGCTCGTGGAAGGCATCCGGCCGCGTGGCGGCGCCGAACTGCGCCGGGAGGTGGCCGGGCCGCTGGCCGTGGCCGTCGTCGCCGAGTCGCTGGGCCTGGTCGGCGCGGACGCCGGCGCGGTTCTGTCCTGGTACGACTCCATCGTGAGCGCGGTCTCCGACATCACCGCCGGTCTGTCGGCGAACCCCGCCGGGGCGGCCGCGTTCGGCGAGTTGCGGGAAAGCGTCGAGGCTACGGTCGCCGCAGGAGGCGACGCGTCGCTGCTGGTCGCGGCGGCCGAGAGCGAGCGCCTGAAGCTGCCGGAGGTGGTCGCCAACGCCGCCGTGCTGATGTTCGGCGGTATCGAGACCACCGAGGGCATGATCGCCAACGTCGTGCTGCACCTCCTGGCACACCCCGGTCAACTCGCCCTCGTGCGGGCCGATCCGGACCTGGTCGACGCGGCGATCGAGGAATCGCTCCGCCTGGAACCCGCCGCGGCGGTCGTGGACCGCTACGCAACCGCCGACGTGACGATCGGCGGTGCCGACGTGCGGCGCGGTGATCTGGTGGTCGTCTCGCTCGCCGGCGCGAACCGCGACCCCGAGGTCTTCGAGGACCCCGACGCTTTCGACCTGCGGCGGGACAACTCCCGCGTCCATCTTGCCTTCGCGCACGGACCGCACTTCTGTCTGGGCGCCCACCTGGCCCGCCTGGAAACCCGCGCCTGCCTCCTCGCACTCCTCGACCGTCTCCCCGGCCTGCGGCTCGACCCGGCCTCGCCCGCGGCGCCCAGAGGCCTGGTCTTCCGAAAGCCCCCGGCTCTGCGCGTCTGCTGGGACGTGCCGGTGCGGCGCTGACGCGACGCCGGCCCACCTCCGCTTCGCGCTGTACCGGCACCGTTCGGGCGAGTGAGCGCGGATGCGCACGACGTCCCCGGCTTGCGCGCCGTGCTCCACCCCGCCGTGTGGGGCGACATCGAACGGTGATTGGCTGTCCCCGGTTCTGACAGCCGGTCCATCCACGGAGGCCCCAGCCATGAGCAACCCCTACGCACTCGAGTACAAGGTCGTCACCTTCCGCGAGTCACTGATCGGAGACGCGCTGGACAGCGACAAGCTGGAGAAGGTTCTGAACAAGCACGCCGAGGACGGCTGGGCGCTCAAGGCGATCACGTCCGCCGACGTCAAAGGCCGTATAGGGCCCGGTGCGGTCGAGGGCCTGCTGCTCACCCTGGAGCGTCCGCGCCGCTGACGGCCACCGTTCCCGCACGGAACGCTCGGCGCGAGCCGGCCGGCGGCCCCTGACGGCGACTCACGGGCTGTACGGGCACGCCGGCTCGGCCGTGCGTGCCCTGTCGCCGCCGCGCGGCCTGGACACGGTGCCCGGGCTGCCCTCGCGTGAACGCAGGCGCACCATCACGTCCCGCAGGGGGCGCAGGGAGATCACCGGAGAGCCGTACCGCAGCGCGTCCCCCGGGACGAGGTTGAGCCAGAACCGCTGGTTGATCATCGCGACGATGATCCGCAGTTCGAGCAGCGCCATGTTGTTGCCGACGCACTGCCGAGGGCCCGCCCCGAAGGGGAGGTACGCCATGCGGGGCCGCTCCCGCACGGCCTGCGGGGTGAAGCGGTACGGGTCGAAGGCCACCGGGTTGTCCCAGTGGCGCGGGTTGTGGTGCGAGGCCAGGGGCGAGAGCAGGATCGACGAGCCCGCCTCGATGCCGTAGCCGCCGAGGGTGTCGGGGCCGACGGCGGCCCGCGGGAAGATCCAGATGGGCGGATACATCCGCAGGCTCTCGTCCACCACCATCCGCGTGTACGTCAGCTCGGCCGCCGTGCCGGCGTCGGGAGCCCCACCGCCCAGCACGCCGCTGATCTCCTCGTCCAACTCGGCTTGGACATGGGGGTGGTTGGCGATCGACAGCAGGGTCCAGCACAGGGAGACAGCGGTGGTCTCGTGGCCCGCCAGATAGATGGTGAGCAGCTCGTCGCGCAGCTGCCGGTCGGTCCACGGCTCGCCGGTCGCCGGGTCCTCGGCCTGCTCCATCAGGGCGATCAGCGGCCCCTCCCCGGTCCGGGCGTAGTTTTCCCGGACGTCCGCGACCACCTTGTCGAAGACCCGGTGGATGTGGTCGATCTTGCGCTTGCGGGCCGTGGGCAGCCAGGACGGAAGCATTTCGGACGTCGTGCCCCGCCGGAACATGACCTCCACGACGTCGTCGACGATCCGCTTCAGCACGGCCGACGCGGGCTTGATGTCGTAGGCGAACAACGAGCGGCTGAGCGTGACAAGGGTTAGCCGCAGCATCTCGGTCATCAGGTCCACGGGCTCGTCCCGCGCGGCCTTCGCCTCCCACTCGTCCAGCATCTCCTCGGTGGCCGCGACGATGTTGGGGACGATGTCGGTGACCGCGTTCTTCAGGAACACCGGCTGCACGGCCCGGCGGTGCCCGCGCCAGAAGTCGCCGTCCGAGGTGAGCAGGCCCTTTCCCATGACCACGCCGAACTGCTCGTACAGCGGCCCGCGGACGTAGTTGGCGTTGTTCTCCACCAGCACCCCGCGCACGGCCTCGGGGTCGGTGACCTGATGGACGGTCATCGGTCCCAGCCGCATGCGAACCACCTCTCCGTAGTCGCGCTGGAGGCCGAGCAGGAACTCGGCGGTGTTGCGGCGCCAGGGACCGAGGCTGCCCAGGAGAGGGGCGCCCTTGGGGCCGGGGGCGGTGGGCATGGCGGTGGTGGATGTGGATGTGGTGGTCATCAAGTGTCCTTACCTGGTCAGGCTGCGCGGCTGAGCCGTGCGGTGCGGCACCGGAAACGCGCGTCGCACGAAGAGGTGGTCGAAGACCGCGTCCGGGGCCAGCCGCCGCAGCGCGATGGTGCTGCGGGCGAGGAAGCCGACGGTGTAGCGGGCGCGGGGGCGCCGCTTGTGGACGGCGCGTTCCACCACGCGGGCCACGTCGTCGGCGTGGACGGTGAAGGTGCCGGCCAGGGTGCGGCGGCTCCCCGTGTAGATCGCCTCGAAGTACTCTGCGGTGCGCTCGCGGAACTCGTCGTAGACCTCGCTGACGGAGGGGAGGTTGTCGACGTACGTCGTGCCGAAGTTGGTGGTGCGCACGGGGCCCGGTTCGATGAGGACGACCCTGACTCCGAAGTCGGCCGTCTCCAGCCGCAGCGCGTCGCTGAGGGCCTCGAGGGCATGCTTGGACGCCTGGTAGAAACCCCCGCCGGGGACCGCGTAACGGCCGAAGATCGACGAGATGTTGACGACGGTTCCGGTGCCGGCGGCCCGCATGCCGGGCAGGACCAGCTGGCTCAGCCGGGCCGGCCCGAAGACGTTCGTCTCGAACTGCCGCCGCATCTGGGCCGGTTCGATCTCCTCCACGACACCGGATGCGGCGAACCCCGCGCTGTTCACAAGGGTGCCGACCGATCCGTGTTCCGCTTCGACGGCGTCGACGGCCGCGCGCATGCCGTCCTCGTCGGTGACGTCCAGCCGCAGTGTGCGGATGCCCTCCGCGGCGAGTCCGGCGAGCGTTTCCGGCCTGCGCGCGGTGGCGTACACGAGCATTCCGCTGCGGTGCATCCGGAGGGCACAGGCCCGGCCTATCCCGGATGAACAGCCCGTGATCAGCACGGGGTTTGGTCGGTTGTTCACGATCTCCCTCTTCTCTTGGCCGAGTTCGGGCGGTGCTCCGCGGTTTGGGGCGGGGCTGCGCGGAAAGGTGCCGTACATGTATCACCGGATCGTGGCCGCGAAGCTGCGCAAGGCATTCTCCGACATCAACTCCGGATACCGGCACTGCGGCTTGCCGAACCGGCCGGTCCCGGCAGGCGTGCGCTGCGCGACGTCCTCGGCCGGTACGCCACCGGGGTCACCGTGGTCACCTGCGCGGACCCGCACGGCGCCCCGGCCGGGGTGACCGTCAACTCCTTCACGTCCGTGTCGCTCGACCCGCCCCTGATCCTGTGGTGCCTCGCCCGCTCCTCACGCGGCCGGCCCGCGTTCACGGCCGCCGAGTACTTCGCCGTCAACGTCCTCGCGGCCGGCCAGCGCGATCTCGCGGCCCGGTTCGCCGGACCGGGCGACCGCTTCCAGGGCCTGGCCACGTCGGCCGGCCCGCACGGGGAGCCGCTGATCACCGGGGCCGCGGCGACCCTGTGCTGCCGCCGCAGCGGCGTCGTCCCCGCCGGCGACCACCTCGTCCTGCTGGGCGCCGTGGAACACCACGCCCTCACGGCCCGCCGCGCCCTGCTCTTCGCCGACGGCGCCTACCACGCCGGCCCGCCGCCGGCCCGCGCATGAGGAGGTGACGAGGAGGAACCGCGCCTCGACACGGACGAGTCCGGCCGTCATGGCCGGGATCCGTCGAACGCGGCGAGGAGCCGGTCCGTGGTGACGATGGCCTGGGCGTAGGTGGGGCCGTTGAGTTCGTGAGCGGCGTGCATCATCTCGGGGCCGAGGGCCGCGGTGGCGTCGCGGACCAGTGTCACGTGGTAGCCGAGCTCCATGGCGAAACGAGCGGTGGCCTCGACGCAGGTGTTGGCCAGCACGCCGACAAGGACGACGTGGGTGACGCCGTGCTGTTTGAGCTGCATGTCCAGGTCCGTGTTGGCGAACCCGCTCGACCCCCAGTGCTCCTGGGCGACGAACTCGCCCGGCTGCGGCTGGAGGTCGGGGTGGAACTCCCCGCCCCAGGAGCCCTTGGCGAAGTGGTGGAACTGCTGGATCTTCCGCTGCGAGGGGGTCGGGTGGTCCCACGTCTCGTAGTCACCCGGCTCCCAGCGGCGGTGCGGTACGAACACGACGCGCACGCCGGTCACACGGGCCCCGGCGATCACGGAGCGCAGATGGTCCAGCAGACCGACGTCGCCGGCCACGGGCTCCAGACGCGGCCAGACCTTGCCGCCCTCCGAGAGGAAGTCGTTGTAGGGGTCGACCAGCAGTACGGCCGTACGGCGAAGATCGTAGTTCTCGGCCATGGTTCCTCCCTGCGCCAGCCTTACTTGGGCGGTTCGGCGCCGCCCCCTTCGCCGGGGCCCGCTACGCGGATCCCGAAGGGTACGTGCCGGCGTACGGTCGGAGGCGGTCGATCTCCATCTTCTCCGCGTACTTCTCGGACTCGCTCAGGAAATGACGGACGTGCGGCTGACGCGCGTGTTCGTCGAAGGCGGCGCGGTCGGCGTACAGCTCGAAGAAGAGGCGCTGGTTCGGCGCTCCCTCGACCTCGCTGCAGGTGTACACCAGCGTGCCCGGTTCGCGCGTGAGGACCGCCGCGGCGGCCTCCCGGACCAGCTCGTCGAACGCCTCACCGGCACCGTCGCGGAGCGTGAAACGGACACAAAGCGCCATCTGGCTCATTCCTGCCTCCTTTTCGCCACTCCCAGTCTCTCCACGCATCCCGCGCCCCGCGCGCGGACGGCGGCCGGACCGTCACGGGCGCATGTCGGCCGGACCGTCACGGGCGCATGTCGGCCGGACCGTCACGGGCGCATGGCGGCCGGACCGTCACGGGCGCATGGCGGCCGGACCGTCACGGGCGCATGGCGGCCGGAGACCGCGGGCTCCGATTGCGGGAGCAGCGGCCGCGACCCAGCATGAACTCAACGGACGTGCGACCTGCGCTCATGCCCGTACGCAGGCATGGCGCGCTGTCGCGGTCCGCCGCCACGACACCGGGGACGACCGATCCGGCGCGTCACCGCACGTCAGCGAAAGCGCCCGTCAGAAGCGGAAAGGGAGCCCCATGTCTCAGGCATCCGGGAACGGCGACTCCGAAGACCAGACCGACGCCGGACTGCCCCGGCGCCACGTGCTGCGCACGGCCGGTGCGGGAGCGCTGGGGCTCGGCCTGGGAAGCGTCGCTCTGACCGCCGCCACCATGCCGCACGGCGGGGCCACGCACCCCGGGGCCACGCCCATACCCACGCCGGAGGGCCTCGGCTCCGTCGGGCAGGCGCCTCATCTGCCGGCCGGGTTCACCAAGACGTTCACCAGCCGTTTCGTCCAGGCCAACGGGATCCGCCAGCACGTGGTCGTCGGCGGCGAGGGGCCGCCGCTGCTCCTGATACACGGCTGGCCCGAGACCTGGTACGCCTGGCGCCTGGTGATGCCGGCACTGGCCAAGCACTTCACGGTCGTCGCCGTCGACCAGCGCGGCATCGGGCTGACGGACAAGCCCAGGACCGGGTACGACACCCGTACCCTCGCACGCGACATGGTCGCTCTGATGGATGCGCTCGGCCACCGGCGGTTCGCCGTGGTCGGCCATGACACGGGAATGCCCATCGCCTACGCGCTGGCCGCGGACCATCGGGACCGCGTCGCCCGCCTGGCCGTCGCCGAGGCGTTCCTCCCGGCCGTGACCCCGTCGCCGCCCGTGATCGGCTCCGCGGAGGTCAACAACCGGCTGTGGCACATCCCCTTCAACCGGCTCACCGACGTGAACGAGCAACTCGTCCGGGGGCGCGAAAGCATCTACTTCGGCTGGCAGTTCGCCACCAAGGCCGTACGCAAGCTCCCCGACTACGCCGTCGACCACTACGTCCGGATCCTCGCCTCCCAGCACGACTCCCTGCGGGGCAGCTTCGGGTGGTACCGGGCGCTCGACACCACCAGCGCGCAGGACCGGCAACGCAGGACACGCCCGCTGACCCTGCCCGTCCTCGCGATCGGCGGTGCGGGAAGCCTGGGTGGGAACGTCGCCGACACGATGAAACTCGTCGCACACGACGTGCGAGCCAAAGTCATTCCCGGCACCGGCCACTGGGTGGCCGAGGAGGCCCCCCAGCAAGTGCTCGCGGCGCTCACCACATTCCTGGCCCCGTACCGCGACCAGGGCCGGAGCACACGGCCCTCGGCCGCCGCGACGCCCGCCCAATAGATCTCCGCTCACTGTTCGAGCGGTTGTGCCAGGGCACGCTTGATCTGCCTGGTCCGCTCGTCGGCGAGCACCTCGACCCGGTCGTTCGCCAGCGCGTCCATGGTCTGCTCCGCCACGTCCGCCGCGCTGATCTTCGGTG
>NZ_JBSGDB010000290.1:0-11632 GCF_053602155.1 Streptomyces sp. NPDC004561 | reverse complement strand
GTCGATCTTCTCGCCCTCGTCGGCGATCTTCGCGAACAGGGACGGCAGCCGGTCGGCCGCGCGGGTGGCCGTGTCCCGCATCTCCGCCCTGCGCTTCTTCTCCACCCACCCCCTGTCGCTGATCAGCGGGGGCAGCGGCTACTGGCGTTATGTGCCCGACGCCCACGGCGTCCGCTTCCTCACCGGCTGCGACTACCGGCCCCGCTGGGGCGCCTTCGGCGCCGTCGTCGACCGTCTGCTGCTGCGCCCGCTGCTGCGCTGGGCCACCGCCTGGTCCTTCGACCGGCTCAGACTCTGGGTGGAGCGGGGCATCACGCCCGAGCGGTCCCTGGCCAACTGGCTGGCCGAGATGGCCGTACGCGCCCTGCTGCTCACCGTGTGCCTGGGCGGGCTCGCCCTGGAGCGGCTGCTGCGCGTCTTCGGCTCGTTCGCCGCCGCCGTGGCCTTCCTGTGCCCGGTGCTGCTCCTCGCCGCCGTCTGCCTCGCCCTGTTCAAGGCCCCGCTGGCGTGCACCCCGGCCGCCCGCCGCTGCCTGCGCGCCCCCGTCACCCAGATCCGGACCCCCCGCCTGCTGCGGGCCCTGGAACAGCGGGAGGCGCCCGCGTGAGCCCCGAGACGGCGAAGGCCCAGGAGACCAAGACCAAGCTGCTGGAGGGCGCCCTGCGGACGCTCACCGAGCAGGGCATCGCGAAGACCTCGGCCCGCTCGGTGGCGGCGGCGGCCGGCGTCAACCAGGCCTTGGTCTTCTACCACTTCGGCACGGTGGACGAACTGCTCGCGGCCGCCTGCCGGTACGGCGCCGAGAAGGCCGTCGCCCGGTACCGCGACCGGCTCACCGCCGTCACCTCCTTGTCCGAGCTGCTCGCCGTCGGCCGCGAGATCCACGAGCACGAGCGGGACGGGGGGCATGTGGCCCTGCTCGGGCAGCTGCTGGCAGGCGCCCCCACCCACGCGGCGCTGGGACCGGCCACCGCGGCGGGGCTGAGCCTGTGGGTCGGCGAGATCGAGCGGGTGCTCATCCGGCTGCTCACGGCCACGCCGTTCGGCGACTTCGTCGATCCGGCCGGGCTCGCGCGCACGGTGGCCGCGTCGTTCGTGGGCATCGAGCTGTACGAGGGGGTCGACGGGGCGGGGGCGCACGCGGCGCTGGACGCCCTGGAGCAGCTGGGCGCACTGGTGGGCGCGCTGGAGTCGCTGGGTCCCGTGGCCCAGCGGGCGGTGCGGCACCACCTGCGGCGCGCGGGCCGATGAGGCCGGCCGGGCGCGCGTGAGCCCCGCGAAGTCCGGCCGGCCGGGGTCCCCGTCACGAACCCGGCGGGGTCGTGGGACGGGCTCGTCGCGCCCGCGCGGCGGAGCCGCACCTCACCCGGCCCCGCGCTCCCGGGACGGCTCCACCGCCGTCAGGGCCAGGGCCAGCGGCGTCCGCTCGTACAGCACCTGGTGACCGTAGCGGCGGGCCGTCAGCAGGCCCGCGTCGCGCAGGACGGTCAGGTGGGCAGAGACCGAGGACGGGGCGAGGCGGAGGCGGTGGGCCAGGGCCGTGGTGGTCGCGGGTTCGTCCAGTGCGGTGAGCACCTCGGCCCGGTTGCGGCCCACCAGCCGGACCAGCGCCTCGGGGGTCCGGGCGGCCGGCTCGGTCCACAGGCCCGCGATGCCGCGGGCCGGGTAGACCAGGGTGGGCTGCCACGGCGGATCGAAGCCGGTGACCGCGTCGGGCCACGAGAAGGCGCTCGGCATCAGCACCAGGCCCCGGCCGTCCAGGTCGCGCGCGTGCTCGACGTGCTGGGCGAGCGTCAGCGTACGGCCGTCCCAGGACAGCCGCGGGTCCAGCTCCGGCAGCAGCGTGCCGAGCCCCACCTCCGCCAGCCGCCGCGAGTGGAAGGCGATGTCCGCCTCCAGCAGCGTCCGCAGCCGGGGCCAGTCCGGCGCGACCAGCACCCGCCACGCCGCCTCCACGGCGTCCGCCAGCTCCCGCACCATCCGCTCCGGATCCGCGAGCCAGGCCCGGCCCCGCGGCGACTCCGGCGCGCCCGGTGTGCAGGCCAGCGCGCGGGCGGTGTCCTCGCGGGCCGCCTCCGGGTCGGAGGCCCGCACGGCCGCGATCTCCTCCTCGAACGTGGCGGCCGGCCCGATCGGCGGCGCCCCGAGCCAGTCCGGCGAGTGCCCCCGCCGCGGCATCAGCAGCCACAGCGGAGCCAGGTCGAGCCCGGCCGCCGCGTCCCTGATCCGCCGCAGCCAGGGCGCCTGGTAGGCGTGCCGGTCGGGCCGTTTCAGGGTGCGCACCGCCTCCTGCGTCTCCCACAGCGGCGAGATCGCGAACCGGCAGCGCAGGAAGTCGTCGTCGCCGAAGTGCAGACGCGAGGGCACGGGCCACCTCCCCGGAAGATTCGGCCGGAGCCGAAACTCTACGGCGCGGCGCCCCCTTCCTTGCACGCTGCCCAACATGTCCGCATCACCCCAGACGGCCCCGGCACCCGCCGGCTACGGCCGCGTCCTCGCCGTGCCCGAGTTCCGGGCCGTCTTCGCCGCGCACGTGCTGTCCATGCTCGGCGTGATCGTCAGCGAGATCTCGCTCTCCGTCCTCGTCTACGACCTCACCCGCTCGCCCCTGCTCAGCGCGCTCACCTTCGCGCTGGGCTTCCTGCCGTACATCGTCGGCGGCACCCTCCTAGCGCCGGTCGCCGACCGCTTCCCGGCCCGGCGCGTGCTCGTCACCTGCGACCTGGTGTGCGCCGGGTGCGTGGCCGTGATGGCGGTCCCGGGCACCGGCATCGGCGTCCTGCTCGCGCTGCGCTGCGCCCTCGCCGTCGTCTCGCCGGTGTTCTCCGGCACCCGCATGGCCACGCTGGCGGACGTCCTCGGGAACGGCGACCTGTTCGTGCTCGGCCGCTCCCTGCTGCGGATCGTCGCCCAGAGCTCCCTGCTCTTCGGCTACGGCCTCGGCGGTCTGCTCCTCACGGCCGTCCGTCCCCGCCACGCCCTGCTGATCACCGTCGGCACGTTCCTCGCCTCCGCCGCGCTGCTGCGCCTCGGCACCCGGCGCCGCCCCGCCCGCGCCCGGATCCCGGGGGTCGCACCGGCCGGCGTCAAGGCCCTCCTGCGGCTGCCCCGCGTCCGTGTCCTGCTCCTGCTCTTCTGGATCCCGGCCGCGTTCTCCGTCGTCCCCGAGGCGCTGTCCGCGCCGTACGCCGACGAGCTGGGCAGCGGCTCCACGGGCCTCGGCCTGCTGATGTGCGCCCTGCCCGTCGGCACGGTGGCCGGCGAGCTGTTCGCCGGGGCCCGGCTCGGACCCGTGGCCCGTGAACGCGTCGCGCTGCCGCTGCTCTGCCTGGGCCTGCTGCCCTACCTCGGCTTCGTCCTGCGCCCCGGCCTCCCCGTCTCGCTGCTGCTCCTGCTGCTGTCGGGGGCCGCGTCGGCGTACACCCTGGGCCTGGACCAGTGGTTCGTCCGGGCGGTGCCGGAGGAACTGCGCGGGCGGGCCATGACGCTGCTGAGCGCGGGCCTGATGACCGTCCAGGGCGTGGGCATGGCGCTGGCCGGTGCCGCGGCCCAGGTGGCGGGGGTCCGTACGGCCGTCGCCGGGGCCGGTGCGGTGGGGGTGCTGTGCTGCTGCGGGCTCGCGCCGGCGGCCCGGGCGACCGAAAGACGAGACGGAGCTGACCGGCATATGACCGGCCGGTAGGGTCTGGTGACGTGCCGAAGCCTCTCAGCCTCCCGTTCGACCCCATCGCGCGTGCCGACGAACTCTGGAAGCAGCGCTGGGGAAACGTGCCCTCCATGTCCGCGATCACCTCGATCATGCGGGCCCAGCAGATCCTGCTCGCCGAGGTGGACGCGGTGGTCAAGCCGTACGGACTGACCTTCGCCCGTTACGAGGCACTGGTGCTGCTCACCTTCTCCAAGGCCGGCAGCCTGCCGATGTCCAAGATCGGCGAGCGGCTGATGGTGCATCCCACGTCGGTGACGAACACCGTGGACCGGCTGGTGAGGTCCGGTCTCGTGGCCAAGCGGCCCAATCCCAACGACGGGCGCGGCACGCTCGCCGTCATCACCGACAAGGGCCGCGAGGTGGTCGACGCGGCCACCCGCGACCTGATGGCCATGGACTTCGGGCTCGGCGTGTACGACGCGGACGAGTGCCAGGAGATCTTCGCGATGCTCCGCCCGCTGCGGGTCTCGGCCCACGATTTCGACGAGGGCTGACCCCGGACAAGATCTACCGGAACGGGCCGTTACGCTCGACTGCATGAAGAAGAGCGTGCTGACCCGCTACCGCGTCATGGCCTACACCACCGGTGTCCTGCTGGTGCTGCTGTGCCTGAGCATGATCGCGAAGTACGGGCTGGACATCAGCGGCGCGGCCGACGTCACCCGGGTCGTCGCCATCGCCCACGGCTGGCTGTACGTCGTCTACCTCGTCGTCGCCTTCGATCTGGGCTCCAAGACGAAGATGCCGATCGGCAAGCAGCTGTGGGTGCTGCTCGCGGGGACGATCCCCACGGCGGCCTTCTTCGTCGAGCGGCGGATCAGCCGCGAGCTGGAGTCCGGCGTCGACGGCCAGGCGGCCCCGGCCGCCGCCAAGGCCTGAGGCCCTACCGCCGCACGAGTGCCGTGCGGCGGCCCCCCATCGACATTTACTAGGACGTCCAAGTAAATTCGATGGTATGGACGCTCACGCCATTGAGGAGGGCCGCCGACGCTGGCAGGCCCGTTACGACGCCGCCCGCAAGCGCGACGCAGACTTCACCACGCTCTCCGGCGACCCCGTGGAGCCGGTCTACGGGCCCCGACCGGGCGATACGTACGACGGATTCGAACGGATCGGCTGGCCCGGGGAGTACCCGTTCACGCGCGGGCTCCACCCGACCGGCTACCGCGGCCGTACCTGGACGATCCGCCAGTTCGCCGGGTTCGGCAACGCCGAGCAGACCAACGAGCGGTACAAGATGATCCTCGCGGCGGGCGGCGGCGGCCTGTCCGTCGCCTTCGACATGCCGACGCTGATGGGCCGCGACTCCGACGACCCGCGCTCCCTCGGCGAGGTCGGCCACTGCGGGGTCGCCATCGACTCGGCCGCCGACATGGAGGTCCTGTTCAAGGACATCCCGCTGGGCGACGTGACCACGTCCATGACCATCAGCGGTCCGGCCGTGCCCGTCTTCTGCATGTACCTGGTCGCCGCGGAGCGGCAGGGTGTGGACCCGGCGGTGCTCAACGGGACCCTCCAGACGGACATCTTCAAGGAGTACATCGCCCAGAAGGAGTGGCTCTTCCAGCCGGAGCCGCACCTGCGCCTCATCGGCGACCTGATGGAGCACTGCGCGGCCGGCATCCCCGCCTACAAGCCGCTGTCGGTCTCCGGCTACCACATCCGCGAGGCCGGGGCCACGGCCGCGCAGGAGCTGGCGTACACGCTCGCCGACGGCTTCGGGTACGTGGAGCTGGGCCTCTCGCGCGGGCTCGACGTGGACGTCTTCGCACCGGGCCTGTCCTTCTTCTTCGACGCGCACGTCGACTTCTTCGAGGAGATCGCCAAGTTCCGCGCCGCCCGCAGGATCTGGGCGCGGTGGATGCGCGACGTGTACGGCGCGCAGTCCGAGAAGGCGCAGTGGCTGCGGTTCCACACGCAGACGGCCGGTGTGTCGCTGACGGCCCAGCAGCCGTACAACAACGTCGTCCGTACGGCCGTGGAGGCGCTGGCCGCCGTGCTCGGCGGGACCAACTCGCTGCACACCAACGCGCTGGACGAGACCCTCGCGCTGCCGAGCGAGCAGGCCGCGGAGATCGCGCTGCGCACCCAGCAGGTGCTGATGGAGGAGACCGGGGTCGCCAACGTGGCCGACCCGCTGGGCGGCGCCTGGTACGTCGAGCAGCTGACGGACCGGATCGAGGCCGACGCGGAGAAGATCTTCGAGCAGATCAAGGAGCGGGGGCTGCGGGCGCACCCGGACGGGCGTCACCCGATCGGGCCCATCACCTCCGGGATCCTGCGCGGGATCGAGGACGGCTGGTTCACCGGCGAGATCGCCGAGTCCGCCTTCCGCTACCAGCAGTCGCTGGAGAAGGGCGAGAAGAGGGTCGTGGGCGTCAACGTCCACACCGGCTCCGTCACCGGGGACCTGGAGATCCTGCGGGTCAGCCACGAGGTGGAGCGGGAGCAGGTCCGGGAGCTCGCCGAGCGGAAGTCCGCGCGGGACGATTCCGCGGTGCGGGCCGCGCTGGACGCGATGCTCGACGCGGCCCGGTCCGGGGCCAACATGATCGAGCCGATGCTGGACGCCGTCCGCGCGGAGGCGACGCTCGGCGAGATCTGCGGCGTGCTGCGCGACGAGTGGGGCGTGTACACGGAGCCAGCGGGCTTCTGAGCCGGCTCAGGCGGACGAGGTCAGGCCCAGCAGCAGCACCCGGGTGAAGCTGCGGACCCAGTCCTCGTCCGCCGGTTTGCCGCTCACCAGCGTGCGGTGGACCACGGCGCCGGCGACGACGTCGAAGATGAGGTCCACCGTGCGGGCGGACTCCTCCGGGTCGGGTTCCGGGGGAAGTTCGCCGCGCTGCTGGGCACGGGCCCGCCCCTCCAGGACGAGACGCATCTGGCGCTCCACGATGGAGCTGCGGATGCGTTCGCGCAGGGCGTCGTCCCGGGTGGACTCGGCGACCACCGCCATCAGGCCGCTCTTGGCCTCCGGGCGGGCCAGGATCGCCGCGAACTGCAGGACCACGCCCTCGATGTCGGCCGTGAGGCTGCCCCGGTCGGGCAGCTCCAGCTCGTCGAACAGCTCGGCCACCGCGTCGACCACCAGCTCGGGCTTGCCGGCCCACCTGCGGTAGAGGGTCGTCTTCGCGACCCCGGCCCGCGTCGCCACGTCTCCCAGCGTGAGTTTGGACCAGCCCAGCTCCACCAGGGCCTCCCGCGTGGCGGCCAGGATCGCGGTGTCCGCGGCGGCGCTGCGCGGTCGGCCGGTCCGGCCGGTGGGGGTGCGGCTCTGCATCCCATGACCATAACCGGCGGTTCCTGTGGCGCCGTGAGGGAGATCACCGGCGTGTGGTGTCGCGCGCACCCCTGTTGCCATTACGCTACGGGTCGTAGCGAAAGCTCGTGAGGGACGTACACGGGCGACGACCACGGCGTGGGGTGGGGACCCGGCGCCGAACCACATCGGTTTTTTCTTCAGACGCGGTAACGGGGGAGGATAGACGCATGCAGCCACGGAACATGTCCATGAGCGGCGTCGTCGACCTCGCCGCGCTGAAGGCGGCCCAGGAGGCCAAGGCCAAGGCCGAGCAGACGCGCGCCGAAGCCGCCCGGCAGGGCGGCGCGGGGGCCGTCTCCCCGGCCGATCTCGTCATCGACGTCGATGAGGCGGGCTTCGAGCGCGATGTCCTGCAGCGCTCCGCCGAAGTCCCGGTAGTCATCGACTTCTGGGCCGAGTGGTGTCAGCCCTGCAAGCAGCTGAGCCCGGTCCTGGAGCGTCTGGCCGTCGAGTACAACGGCCGCTTCCTCCTCGCCAAGATCGACGTCGACGCCAACCAGATGCTGATGCAGCAGTTCGGGGTGCAGGGCATCCCGGCCGTGTTCGCCGTCGTGGCCGGACAGGCGCTGCCGCTCTTCCAGGGGGCGGCCGCCGAACAGCAGATCCGGGGGACCCTCGACCAGCTGGTGCAGGTGGCCGAGGAGCGTTTCGGGCTGACCGGCCTGACCGTCGACCCGGACGCCGAGCCCGGCGGCCAGGCGGACACCGAGGTGCCGGCGGGGCCGTACGAGGCGACCCTGAACGCCGCCGCGCAGGCCCTGGACGCCGGCGACCTGGGCGGCGCCGTCCAGGCCTACAAGAACGTACTGGCCGACGACCCGGCCCACCCCGAGGCCAAACTCGGCCTCGCGCAGGCCGAGTTGCTCCAGCGCGTGCAGGACATGGACCCGCAGCGGGTGCGCCAGGAGGCGGCCGAGAGGCCCAAGGACGTCGACGCGCAGATCGCCGCCGCGGACCTGGATCTGGTGGGCGGTCATGTCGAGGACGCTTTCGGCCGGCTGATCGAGACCGTCCAGCGCACAGCGGGTGACGACCGGGACACGGTACGGCGCAGGCTGCTGGAGCTGTTCGAGGTCGTGGGTCCCGAGGATCCGCGGGTGATCGGGGCGCGACGGGCACTGGCGCGGGCCTTGTTCTGACCAGTTGCTAAACGCCACGGCTTGTGATGCCGGGGTGAAAGATTTGCCGACGTAGCGTCAGGGCGGCTCCGCTTTACCAAATCTTGGTAATCGGAGCTGCTGTTACTCCGAGTAAATCAGGGCCGTTGGTCTGTCTGGTTTCGTCCAGGGATCAACGGCTTTGTTCTGCCTCTCAACGACACCGAGCGTCGCGGTCCGAGACCGCCGGGTCGTTACTCGGTTATCCGGCCGTTACTAGCGAGTAACGAACCCCCTTGTGCGGGCGGCCAGAATGCACCACGATCGGCGACGCTCGGTCCCTTCCCTTACCCCGGCAGCCGGTCGGGTGACGGGAGATCCTGGGTCCCCACCGAGCAGAGTCGGCGGCAGTGGCGCCGGCTCTTGGGCAGGGGGGTCTTCGCCGAACGGCGAAGCCTGTCCAGCAAGGTTGTGCGTGATGCGTGTCAGGCGCGACCAGTGGTTGTCGCTCGGGGGTGATCGCCGGTGATTCGGGCGCGGTTCGCGCCACCTAGCGCGGGCGCTCTCCTTCCCGAGGACGTAGCACTTCTCCCATCCCTGCCCGGCCGAGCCGTGACTGGCGAGTCCGGGCCAGGAGATGTACGTCCGAGAAGGAGGAAATATGGAGTCCCAGGTGCGTGGCGGGACCAGATGGAAGCGGTTCGCTGTGGTCATGGTGCCCAGCGTGGCCGCCACGGCGTGTATAGGTGTCGCCCTCGCGCAGGGTGCGCTCGCCGCCTCGTTCAGCGTGTCGGGTCAGTCGTTCAAGGTGACGGCCGACAAGCTGGTCGGTACCGGCTTCGAGCAGTACGGCGCGATCGACAACGGCTACACGCTCAGCGGTGGGCAGACCGCCCACCCGGTCGCGGTCTCGGCCTTCAAGTCGGCCACGATCAACAACATGTGCCAGTCGGTCGTCACGCCGGACATCCCGGTGTTCGGCTCGCTCAGCCTCGTGCTGAAGGCGGGCGCCGACAAGCCGGTGGAGGCCGACAACCTCTACATCGACGTCTCCGACCTCGACGCCGACGCGACCTTCAACAACATCGACATCGGTGTTGCCGCCAAGGACGCCTCCAAGGGCCCTGGCATGAAGGGCGGCCATGAGCAGTCCAACCCGTACGGCTTCGCGCAGCAGGCCGACTCGGCCACGCTGACCAACGTGAAGCAGACGGCCTGGGCCACCACGGCCGGCACCTTCAAGCTCAGTGGCCTGCACATGTCGGTGCAGACGGGTACGCACGAGTGCTACTGAGCACTCACTGACGGGCGGGGGAGCCGAGACGGCGCCCCCGCCCGTCACCACTCCGGCCGCGTGTTCACACGCGGCACACATCACCACCACAGCAACGCCGCACCAGGGAGCTGTTTTCCATGAGCGCCGAGACTCCTGCCGCCGCATCCGGCCAGTTCACCCGCCGTCGGCTGCAGTTCCGCGCCTGGCGGGGCACGCGTCCGTTCTGGGCCGGACTTTTCGTCATGCTCGGCGGCTTCTTCATCCTGTACTTCCCGTACGCGCACCTGCAGCTGGGCCACCTCACCATGACGATGGGGACGCCCGGCGGCTCCGGCTCCCTGATCATCGGGGTGCTGCTCATGGTCCTGGGCATCACCCTCTGGTTCCAGCAGCACACCCGGGTCTTCGCGGGTGTGGCGGCGATCCTGCTGGCGTTGGTGTCCATCCCGATGTCCAACATCGGCGGCTTCATCATCGGCTTCCTCTGCTCCCTCGTCGGCGGTGCGATGGCCGTCGCCTGGGCGCCGGCCGCACCGCCGCAGTCGCAGCCGCCGACCGAGGCGGCCCCGGACGAGGGCGGTGCCCCGCAGACCGCGCCGCTGCCGGAGCAGCACGCGGACGGGCCGAGCGACGCCCCCTACCAGGGCTTCGCCGCACCCGGGGAGGACGACCTGTCAGGAACGAGCCCGGCCAACGGGGCGAACGGGAGGCACAGTGCCGGCTGACGAGGTGACCCGCGCGACCGAGGTGGACGGGTCCCGCGCGAGAACCGGGCCCCGCCACGCGGCAGTCAAGAGGCCGTTGTTCACCAGGTTCCACATGCCGGCCGGCAAGGCGATAGCCTCCGTGGCGATGCCGACGGCGGTGCTCATGGGCATGGGCTTCACGTCCACGCTCGCCCTGGCCGACAGCAACGGCAGCCCGTCCCCGTCGACGACGTCGAAGAGCCTGACGGCCGACGAGTACAAGAACTGCGTGAAGGCGCTGGACGCGGCCAAGAACCCCTCGGCCTCGCCGTCGCCGTCCGCCTCGGCGAGCAAGTCCGCCGACACGGCCGCGCCGACGCCCTCGGCGAGCGCCGACGCCACGAAGGGCACGCAGGACTCGGGCAAGACCTCTCCGCCGGACTCGGGTTCCGGCGGCAAGGCCACCCCCGAGCCGACCGCGACCTCCGGCTCCGGCTCGACGGGCTCGGGTTCGGGATCGGGCTCCGGCGGTGCCACGCCCACGCCGACCCCGTCGGCGTCCCAGAGCAGCGGCGGCGGCCTGCTGGACACCATCGGCAACACGCTCGGTGGCATCCTCACCGGCGGCAAGACGGACTCCGCCGGCACGTCCGCGAGCCCGGCGCCCTCGGCGACCCCGTCGGCGTCCGCATCGTCCTCGTCCGGCTCGTCGTCGTCCTCGTCGGGTTCCTCGGCCGGGTCCAAGGTCTCCGACACCGTCAAGGACACCGCCACCAATGCGACCAAGACGGTCACGGACACGGTCAAGAAGACCACCGACACGGTCTCCAAGACGGCCGGGGACGCCACCAAGACGGTCAAGGACGCGGCTTCGGCCACGCCGAGCCCGTCGGCGAGCTCCAGCGCCTCGGCCGAGAACTGCCCGGCGGCCACGACCGACCAGAGCGGCGTCGACAACAAGGTGCCGGTGGCGGACGACCCGTGGTACCTGGACGCCAGCTCCCTGCTGCTCAAGGGCGCGGACTACCAGGGCATCGTCGAGGTGAAGACGGCGAGCGGCACCACGAAGAAGGTGCTGAAGTACGTCATCTCCGGCGGCACGGACATCGGCGACCTGCACCAGACGGTGAACGACAAGCTGTCCGGCAAGACGTACCACGTCCAGGCGGCCCAGGGTTCGACGTCCACCATCCGGGGCGGCTCGACCGTGATGTACACCGAGAAGATCTCCGGCAACCTGTTCGGTCTGATCCCGATGACGTTCAGCCCCGACAGCCCGCCCCCGCTGAACCTCCCGCTGATCTACTTCACCAACGCGAAGGTGGTCCAGGCGGCCCAGTTCGGCGGCAACCTGCACGTGCCCGGGATGCACGTGTACACGACCGGCTGACCGGTCCACAGGCCCGTTCGGGAGCCGCGCACAGCCGAGGGCGCCCCCCCCGGCCCCGGGGGGGCCCGCGGCGCCCGAACAAACCCATAAGGGGGGGGTGAGGTTGTGTGGGGGGCGGGGGGGGTGTTGGGTAGAGGGTCGGGTATGGGAAG
>NZ_JBSGDB010000289.1:9556-11662 GCF_053602155.1 Streptomyces sp. NPDC004561 | reverse complement strand
CACCCCGCCACCACCCCCGCCCACCTCGGAGCCGCCTTCGGCCGAGCCGTCCTCGTCGGCGCACGAGGCGTCGGGCCCGCAGCTCGTGCGGCGGGTGCCCGCACCGCAGCCCGCGGCGGGGCTACCGGCGTGACCTGGCTCACAGACAGCCGCACTGACCTGGGACTATGAGGCTCGGTTTGCCTTCAGGGGTGGTGGGTGCGTATGGTGGTAGATCGTTTGATCCCATTTGCCCGGCGCCACAGCAGAGCGCGCCGTGTGGCGCGTACTCTCCTTTGCCCGTGGTGGACCGCATTGAGGCGGTCGTATGCGAATCACGGAGTTGACGGGCGCGTGCCGACGAGACTCCGGAAGGTTTCGCATTCGCATGTCCGTGTCCAGTACTGACCAGATCGTCGTGTCCGAGAACGAGAACGAGAACGAGCTCGCAGACGTGACGACCGAGGCCGCTGACACCCCTCAGACCCCTCAGATCACCTTCGCCGACCTCGGTCTCCCCGAGGGCATCGTGCGCAAGCTCGCGCAGAACGGCGTGACGACCCCCTTCCCGATCCAGGCCGCGACCATTCCGGACGCCCTGACCGGCAAGGACATCCTCGGCCGTGGCCGCACCGGCTCCGGCAAGACCCTCTCCTTCGGCCTGCCGACCCTGGCGACGCTGGCCGGCGGCCGCACCCAGAAGCACAAGCCGCGCGCCGTCATCCTCACCCCGACCCGCGAGCTGGCCATGCAGGTCGCCGACGCCCTCCAGCCGTACGGCGACGTCCTCGGCCTGAAGATGAAGGTCGTCTGCGGCGGCACCTCGATGGGCAACCAGATCTACGCCCTGGAGCGCGGCGTCGACATCCTCGTCGCCACCCCGGGCCGGCTGCGCGACATCATCAACCGCGGCGCCTGCTCGCTCGACGATGTGCAGATCGCCGTCCTGGACGAGGCCGACCAGATGTCCGACCTGGGCTTCCTGCCCGAGGTCACCGAGCTGCTCGACCAGGTCCCGGCCGGCGGCCAGCGGATGCTCTTCTCCGCGACCATGGAGAACGAGATCCAGACCCTCGTCGACCGCTACCTGGACAACCCCGTCTCGCACGAGGTGGACGCGGCGCAGGGCGCGGTGACGACCATGTCGCACCACATCCTCATCGTGAAGCCCAAGGACAAGGCGCCGGTCACCGCCGCGATCGCCTCCCGCAAGGGCCGCACGATCATCTTCGTCCGCACCCAGCTGGGCGCCGACCGCGTCGCCGAGCAGCTGCGCGAGGCGGGCGTGAAGTCCGACGCGCTGCACGGCGGCATGACCCAGGGCGCCCGCACCCGCACCCTGGCCGACTTCAAGGACGGTTACGTCAACGTCCTGGTCGCCACCGACGTCGCCGCCCGCGGCATCCACGTCGACGGCATCGACCTGGTCCTGAACGTGGACCCGGCCGGTGACCACAAGGACTACCTGCACCGTGCCGGCCGTACCGCCCGCGCGGGCCGCACCGGCACCGTCGTCTCGCTCTCGCTGCCGCACCAGCGGCGCCAGATCTTCCGCCTGATGGAGGACGCCGGCGTCGACGCCGCGCGCCACATCATCCAGGGCGCCGGCGCCTTCGACCCGGAGGTCGCCGAGATCACCGGCGCCCGCTCCATGACCGAGGTCCAGTCCGAGTCCGCGGCCAACGCGGCCCAGCAGGCCGAGCGCGATGTCGCCCAGCTCACCAAGCAGCTGGAGCGCGCCCAGCGTCGCGCGACCGAGCTGCGCGAGGAGGCCGACCGGCTGGTCGCCCGGGTCGCCCGCGAGCGCGGCGAGGACCCGGAGGCCGCGGTGGCCGAGGCGCAGGCGACGGCGGCGGAGGAGCTCGCCGTCGCGGCCGAGGCGCCGGCCGAGCGGGAGACCGAGCGCGAGGAGCGGCCCGCTGCCGCGGCGCCGTACGAGCGCAGGGAGCGGCGCGGCTACGAGCGCCGTGACGACCGCGGTGACCGTGGCGGCCGTTCGTTCGAGCGCCGTGACGACCGTGGTGACCGTGGCGGCCGTTCGTTCGAGCGTCGCGACGACCGTGGTGACCGGGGCGACCGTGGTGGCCGTGGCTTCGAGCGCCGTGACGAGCGCCGTCCGTTCGACCG
>NZ_JBSGDB010000289.1:0-9458 GCF_053602155.1 Streptomyces sp. NPDC004561 | reverse complement strand
GTGGCCGTTCGTTCGAGCGTCGCGACGACCGTGGTGACCGGGGCGACCGTGGTGGCCGTGGCTTCGAGCGCCGTGACGAGCGCCGTCCGTTCGACCGTGACCGTGGCGGGCGTTCCTTCGACCGCCGTGACGACCGCGGCGGCTTCCGCCGGGACGAGCGCGGTGGGCACCGGGGCAGCGACCGTCCGTTCAACCGCGACCGCCGCGACGACCGCCCGGGCTTCCGCACCGGTGGCCACGAGCGCCCCTTCGGGCGTCGTGACGACCACCGCGGCAACACCGGTGGCTCCTTCGGCCGCCGCGACGACAAGCCGCGCTGGAAGCGCAACGGCTGACCCCGAGGCGGAACCGGCTGACGCCGGGTGAGCCTCGAAGGGCCCGTACGACCTACGTCGTGCGGGCCCTTCGCCGTACCCGGGCGCCGTCGCGGCACGGATCCCGCTTCACGGCCGCCGGTCGGCGCATGTCCCGCGCCCGGTGAGGGAATTGCTGGGGGCATGACAGATGATGCGAGAGTGGCCGGGCCGTCGGACGAGGAACGGCTGGCCCAGCTCGGTTACACGCAGGTCCTCGCCCGCCGCATGTCGGCGTTCGCCAACTACGCGGTGTCCTTCACGATCATCTCGGTCCTCTCGGGCTGTCTGACCCTCTACGCCTTCGGCATGACCACGGGCGGCCCCGCGGTGATCACCTGGGGCTGGGTCGCGGTCGGCCTGATGACGCTGTTCGTCGGCCTGTCGATGGCCGAGATCTGCTCCGCCTACCCGACCTCGGCCGGCCTGTACTTCTGGGCCCACAGGCTGGCGCCGCCGCGCTCGGCGGCGGCCTGGGCGTGGTTCACCGGCTGGTTCAACGTGCTGGGCCAGGTGGCGGTCACCGCGGGCATCGACTTCGGCGCGGCCTCCTTCCTGGGGGCGTACCTGGACCTGCAGTTCGGCTTCCGGGTGACGCCCGGCCGCACGGTGCTGCTGTTCGCCGCGATCCTGGTCCTGCACGGACTGCTCAACACCTTCGGCGTACGGATCGTCGCGTTCCTGAACAGCGTGAGCGTGTGGTGGCACGTGCTCGGCGTCGCGGTGATCGTCGGCGCCCTGGCCTTCGTGCCCGACCACCACCAGTCGGCGTCCTTCGTGTTCACGCGCTTCGTCAACGGGACGGGCTGGGGCAGCGGCCTCTACGTCGTCCTGCTCGGCCTGCTCATGGCCCAGTACACCTTCACCGGCTACGACGCCTCCGCCCACATGACGGAGGAGACCCACGACGCGGCCACGGCGGGCCCGAAGGGCATCGTCCGCTCCATCTGGACGTCCTGGGTCGCGGGCTTCGTCCTGCTGCTGGGCTTCACCTTCGCGATCCAGTCCTACGACAAGGAGCTGGGGTCCCCGACGGGCGCCCCGCCGGCCCAGATCCTGCTGGACGCCCTCGGCGCCACGGCCGGCAAGCTGCTCCTCCTGGTCGTGATCGGTGCCCAGCTCTTCTGCGGCATGGCCTCCGTGACCGCGAACAGCCGCATGATCTACGCCTTCTCGCGCGACGGCGCGCTGCCCTTCTCCCGCGTCTGGCACTCGGTCAGCCCGCGCACGCGCACCCCCGTGGCGGCGGTCTGGCTGGCCGCGCTGGCCGCCCTGGCCCTCGGCCTCCCCTACCTGATCAACTCGACGGCGTACGCGGCGGTGACCTCCATCGCGGTCATCGGCCTCTACATCGCGTACGTCGTCCCGACCTTCCTGCGGGTCCGCAAGGGTGCCGCCTTCGAGCGCGGGCCGTGGCACCTGGGCCGCTGGTCGGAGGCGATCGGCGTCGTCTCGGTGGTGTGGGTGGCGGTGATCACGGTCCTCTTCATGCTCCCTCAGGTCTCGCCGGTCACCTGGAAGACCTTCAACTACGCCCCGATCGCCGTCCTGGTCGTCCTCGGCTTCGCCGCCACCTGGTGGCTCGCCTCGGCCCGCCACTGGTTCCTCAGCCCGGCCCGCGTCCGCACCCCGGAGCCGGTCGAAAAGTGACCATCCCACCCGCCTCGCCCCGTCCGACGCGGCCGGGGCGCCGATACCCGATCAAAGACGCGGCCTCGTCCGGCTATGCTCGGACAGGCAACGTCGCCTGGGCCCTTAGCTCAATTGGCAGAGCAGTGGACTTTTAATCCATTGGTTGTGGGTTCGAGTCCCACAGGGCCTACGGAATGACCCCAGGTCAGAGCGCATCTGACCTGGGGTCATCGTCGCTTTCGGGCCACTGGAGATCGTTGGTTCGGCCGGTGCTCGTCCGAAGTGCAGGCGATCATGGGGCTCAAGGATTCGTCGGCGTGGAAGCGCGCTCAGCAGCCCCAGCCCGTGCGAGGCTTCATCCCCCGCCCAAGCCGTGACTACGGCACGTGTACGTGAACCTCTCCCACCCGTGCCTTCGTCCCAACTCGCCCCCGTACAAGCGCCTTGCGGGACCCGAGTGGATAAGGAGCCGGTACCGCCGCCGCTATGAGCGGTGTACGTCGTGTCCGTGCCGGTGGTGGCCGTGGCAGGGGCCGTGCCGGTGGCCGTCCGCCGGTGGTGCGACCGCGCTCTCCACCAGCGCCGCGCACTGCGCTCGTTTCGCGCTGTCGACCATGTCGTCGTTGTCGGACGCGGCGTTGGCGAGGCTCGCGCAGCACACGGTCAGCAGGGCGGCGCCGGCCAGCAGGGGCAGCCTGCGCCGGGCGGGGGGAGGCGCGAGAAGGGCCCGCACCCGCTGGGGCACCTCCCCGCCGGTCGCGGCGAGCAGGGCGGGGCGCGACACGCCAGCGGACGCGAGGGCGGCGCGCCCGACCGCGCGGGCGACGACCGCCCGGTCGCCGACCTGTGCGGCGGCCGCCTCGTCGGCCCAGCGCTCCAGGACGAAGGCGCCGGTGCGGGCCAGGGGGCGCAGCAGCGGGTTCAGGGCGGCCGCGAGCCGCCACAGGCCGAGGAAGAGGTGGTGCCGTGCGCGGAGATGGGCCCGCTCGTGCGCCAGCAGGGCCCGGCGTTCGCCGTCGCCGAGACAGCGCAGCATCCCCCGGGACACCACGATCCGTCCGGGCGCCCCGGGCAGCGCGAACGCGAGGGGGGCGTCCTCGTCGAGCACGGCCAGTTCCGTGTCGCCGGGCAGCCCGGCGCACTCCCGCCGGGCCCGTACGACCTGGCGGACCTGGCCGAGGGCGGCCACGCACAGCGAGACGGCGCTCGCGGCCAGGGTGACCGCGCTGACGGCCGCGACGGCGAGGTCCACGGGGTCCTGCGCGCGCAGCGCGGCCACCGACCAGTGGCCCTCGGCCGCGACCTGGGGGATCTGCGCGACACCGGTGAAGGCCAGCAGGGCGAGCGAGCCCGTCCAGCCGACCGCCGTGACCAGCGCGGCCCAGGCCAGGGCCCAGGCGGCGGGACGCGGGGGGAGCCGTCGGGCCAGCGGCGGTGCGAGCACCGCGACGACGGCCGTGACGGCGAACGGCACGTAGACGCTGATCAGCACCGGCTCACTGCCTCCCGTCGGAGCGCTCGTCGGGCGCGTCGTGCCCGGCGAGCAGCTGTTGCAGCAACTGCTCGTCCCGCACGGAGAGTTCGGACACGAAGCGGGTCAGTACCGCCTCCCGGTCGGACCCTTCGTCCAGCAGCGACCGCATGCGCCGGGCCGTGTGCGACGCCTCGTCCCGGACGGGTGTGTAGGCGTATCCGCGGCCCTCCCGGTGACGTACGAGCATGCCCTTGTCATGGAGACGGGACATGATCGTCAGGACGGTGGTGTACGCCAGGTCGCCCGGCAGGCGCTCCATGACCTGGCGGGCGGTCAGCGGGCCGTCGGCGGCCCACAGCGCGGCCAGCACATCGCTCTCCAGCTCGCCGCGTGCCCGCCTGCCGGATCCGCCGTGCGTCTCCTCGTCCCTCGGGTCGCTCACCGTCCGCCTCTCTTCGCCCTTCGACCGCAGAGGCTACCCCCGGGCCCCGAAGCCCGTACTACTACATCTTGTAGGGTCTCGGGCCCCGCGCACCGGGAACACCCCGCGGGCGCTGTTCGTCTACAGTTTCGTAGACCGTCTACATTTCTGCAGTCATTCGTTTCCGACCGCTCACCCAGGTCGTGGGCCGCGGGAGATTTATGCGCCCCAAGATCCTTGTCGTCGAGGACGACCACGCCCTGCGGGACGTGCTGGGCCGGGGTCTGTGCGACGAGGACTTCGAGCCCGTCCCGGCCGCCGACGGCGCCTCCGCGCTGCGGCTGGCCACCGCCGACATCGCGGCGGCCGTGCTGGACGTCGGCCTGCCCGACGCGGACGGCCGGGACGTGTGCCAGGCGCTGCGTGCCAACGGCTTCCTCGCCCCCGTGATCTTCCTGACCGCCCGGCACCAGCTCACCGACCGGCTGGCCGGCTTCTCCGCCGGGGGCGACGACTACCTCCCCAAGCCCTTTCACCTGCCCGAGCTCGCCGCCAGGCTGCGCGCCGCGATCAGACGGGCCGCCCCCCGCCCCGCCGCGAGAACCGGTGACCTGGTCCTGGACGCGGTGGACCACGCCGTGACCGTGAACGGCGTCCACGTGGCCCTCTCCCCGACGGAGTTCCGGCTGCTGGCCACGCTCGTCGCGGCGGACGGGGCGCTCGTGCGCCGCCGCGACCTGGTCCGGGCCGGCTGGCCGGAGGGCGCCCAGGTCAGCGACAACACCCTCGACCAGTACCTGAGCCGGCTGCGCCGCAAGCTGCGCGCGGCGGGCAGCGGCCTGACCATCGGCACGGCGCGGGGGATCGGACACCGCCTGTCATGAATCATGCCCTCCGCTTCTGCCGGCGCCTTGCCCCGCGCACCCTGCGCGGCCGCCTCTCCCTCGTGGCGCTGACCACCGCCGCGCTGCTGATGACGGTCCTGACCGTGGTCTTCAACGTCATGATGGACCGGCATCTGCAGCAGCAGGCGGACGACGAGCTGCGCAACCGGGCGGCGGCGGTGGCCACGACCGTCGACACCAGAGGCCACCGCGTACGCGTCCTGGAAACGGTCAACGACCAGCTCCTCGACTCGAACGTGTGGATCTACGACGGCACCCGCCTGCTGGAGAAGCCGCCGTCCGCCATGGCAGGCAGCCGGCTGACCCGGGCCGCCGGTCTGCTGGCCGCGCGCCCGGAGCGTGCCTGCGCGACCGTCCAGCCGCACGGCCACCGGCCGGTCCGGCTGTGCTCCCACCCCGTCGTCGGCCGCCATGCCACCGCCACCGTCGTCACCGCCCTGGACCTGGCCCCGTACCGGGGTTCGGCCGACACCCTGCTGCTGGGGTCGCTCGTCCTGGACGTCGTGATGCTCGGGTGCACGTACGTCCTCACCCGGCTGTCCGTCGGCAGGGCACTGCGCCCGGTGCGGACGATGACCGACCAGGCCACCCAGTGGAGCGCCGTGGGCTCCGACGAGCGCTTCGGCCCCGAGGGCCACCCGGCCGAACTCGCCGACCTGGGCGCCTCCCTGGACGAGCTGCTGGACCGCACACGCACCGTGCTGCGCCACGAACAGCAGCTGACCGGAGAGCTGTCCCACGAACTGCGCACGCCGCTCACCCGGATCATCATGGAGCTCGACTGGTGGCGGGCCCGCCCCCGCACGGAGGCCGAGACGCACGCCATCCGGGACGTGATCGGGGAGGCCGCCCAGTCCATGCGCTCCATCTGCGACACCCTCCTGAACGACGCCCGCGAGAACGCGCTGAACCCGGCGACGGCCCCCGGGACGACCGACGTCCTGCCCGTCCTCGACTGCCTGCTCAAGGACCTCGACACACCGGCCCGGGTGAGGACCGAGGTGGAGGCGGCCGCCCCGGTCCTGGAGGCGGGGGTCGCCCGCGCCCTTCTCGAACGCATCCTCAGCCCCCTGCTCGCCAACGCCGCCCGCTACGCGCGCTCACGGGTGACCGTGTCCGCGCGGCGTCTGCCCGGTGCCGTGCGCATAGACGTGGTCGACGACGGCCCCGGTGTCCCGGCGGCGTTCGTGGACGAGCTGTTCCAGCCGGGCCGGCGCGCCGATGCCGACGACGGGCACGACGGCGCGGGCCTGGGCCTGCCGCTCGCGCGACGCCTGGCCCGGGCCGTCGGCGGTGACGTGTCCCACGACCCCGGGCACGCGCCCGGGGCCAGGTTCACGGTCAGCCTGCCGGTCGCGTGAGCGGGGTCCGCTCCTCGCGGAGCGCTGCCCGCTACTCGGCCGCCACGATCCGTTCCACCGCGGCCGTGACCAGCCGGTCCCGCTCGGCCGGGGTGAGGACGTCGGGCAGGGTGAGCTGTTCGACGATCAGCCAGTTCAGGGCGAGGTAGAGGAGTCTTACGGCCGTGGCGTCGCCGGGGAGGCCGGAGGCCTCGTGGTAGGCCACGTTGGCGTCGAGGTCGGCCCGGACCCGTTCGGTGAGGACCGCGCGCAGCGCGGGCCGGCGGGTGGCCTCCAGACGGAGTTCGAGCAGGGCGAGGTAGCCGGTGCGGAAGGAGGCGACGCGCCCGACGAGCTCCCGCATCAGCCGCGCGTACGTCTCCCGGTCCCCGCCTGCCGCGCGCCGGCGGGCGATGGTGTCCTCGTCCGGCTGGAGCCGCTCGTAGACCCGGGCGCCCGCCTGGGTGAGCAGGTCGTCGCGGTTGGCGAAGTAGTTGGACGCCGTGCCGGTGGGTACCGCGGCCTCGGTGTCCACCGCGCGGAACGTCAGACCCCGTGCGCCTTCCCTGGCCAGTACCTCGATCGCCGCGTCGACGAGCGCGGCGCGCCGCCGGTCGTTCCGTCTCACCATGTGCTTCGACTCCGGATGTGTACAACCCGCGATCAGACCACTGCGGGCAGAGTACTGCGGTCGGAGTCAGGGCAGGGGAGGGGGCTCAGCCCGCGCTCAGTTCCGTCAGCTCGGCCAGCGGCAGCGTGTGCTGCGTCTGGAGGACCTTCGCGCGCAGGTAGCGGACGTTGTGGGCGGTGGTGAAGACGCCGGTCGGCACCCGGTCCCGGACGGTGAGGCCCAGGGAGCGCAGCTGCCCGGCCTTGTCGGGGTTGTTGGACAGCAGGTCCAGCTCCCCGATGCCGAGGGCGGCGAGCATCTGCGCGGCGGCCGTGTAGTCGCGGGCGTCCTCCGGCAGGCCGAGCGCGGCGTTCGCCTCGTAGGTGTCGAGGCCCTGGTCCTGGAGGGCGTAGGCGTCGAGCTTGTTGTAGAGGCCGATGCCGCGGCCCTCCTGGCGGAGGTAGAGCAGGACGCCGCCGCGTTCGGCGATGCGCTCGACCGCCTCGCGCAGCTGGGGTCCGCAGTCGCAGCGCGCCGAGCCGAAGACGTCGCCGGTCAGGCACTCGGAGTGCAGGCGGACCAGGGGGACGGGGCCGGGCTCGCCGAGGACGACGGCGACGTGCTCCTGGCCGTCGGCCAGGCCGTGGAAGGTGACGAGTTCGGCGTCGACGCCGTAGCCGTCGTGGAAGCGCAGCGGTACCCGGACGCGGGCGCGCGAGGTGGCGGCGGGGAAGTCGGGCATGCGGGTCTCCGGGGGTCCGTGCTCCGTCCATCTGCTTCAGATTTGAATCAGATGCTCGGTCCAGGACCCTACCCCATGCTTAAAAGTTGAAGCAATGGCATTGCGGCGCGGCCTACGACGGCGGGGCGGGCGGTCCCGAACAGGGCGACGACCGCCGCCGCCACGGCACCTCCTCCGTGGCGCCCCCGGCCGGCTCCTCCCCCTGCAGCCCGCGCGCGATCCCCGCGCAGATCTCCTCCAGCTGGCCCACCTGCTCCGGGCTGAGCCGGTCGAAGAGCGCGGTGCGCACCGTCTCGACATGCCCGGGCGCCGTACGCTCCAGCACGGCCGTCCCCTCGGCCGTCAGCACCGCGAGCAGGCTGCGCCTGTCCCACTGGCAGTCCTCCCGGCGCACCAGCCCGTCCCGCTCCAGCCGGGTCACCGCGTACGTCAGCCTGCTGCGCGTGATCTTCAGCTTCTCGGCGAGGTCGGTCATGCGCAGGCGCCGGTCCGGCGCCTCGGACAGATTGGCCAGCACGGAGTAGAAAAGGTGCGGCATGCCGGCCTCCTGCTGGAGCTGCCGGTCGATCGCGTCCTCCAGCAGCTGGGAGGCGGCGATGTAGGCGCGCCAGGCGCGCTGCTCCTCGGGGGTGAGCCAGCGGGTCGTCATGCTGCCAGTGTAAGTTTGTTTCAAACTTGAACCAAGACGTCTTCTCAGGGAGAGCGCGCCGATGTCGTACCCGTACGTGCTGCTGTCCGCCGCCGTCTCCCTCGACGGCTGCCTGGACGACACCGGACCCGACCGGCTCCTGCTGTCCAGCCCGGCCGACTTCGACCGGGTCGACGCGGTGCGGGCCTCCGTCGACGCCATCCTGATCGGCGCCGGCACCATCCGCGCCGACAACCCGCGCCTGCTGGTCAACTCCGCCGAGCGCCGCGCCGCCCGCGTGGCCGAGGGCAGGCCGGAGTACCCGCTGAAGGTCACCGTCACCGCCACCGGCGACCTCGACCCCACCGCCCACTTCTGGCACACCGGCGGCGACAAGCTCGTCTGCACGACCGACCAGGGCGCCGAGCGGGCCGCCCGCGTCCTCGGCGGCACGGCCGACGTCGTCCCGCTCGGCCCGGAGCTCGACTGGCGCGCCGTGCTGACCCACCTGTACGAGGTGCGCGGCGTACGGCGCCTGATGGTCGAGGGCGGCGGCACCGTGCACACCCAGCTCCTCCAGCAGGGCCTCGCCGACGAACTCCAGCTGGTCCTCGCCCCGCTCCTCGTCGGCGACCCGGCGGCACCCCGCCTGTTCGGGCCGGGGCTGTACCAGGACGGCCGGCTGCGCCTGACCGAGACCCGCCGCATCGAGGACGTCGTGCTCATGCGCTACGAGCCCACCGCCCCCGGCACCGGCCCCGTGCCCACCGCCGCCGACCGCCGCTGGCTGCGCACCGCCTGCGAACTCGCCGCCCTGTGCCCGCCCTCGGAGACCGCCTTCAGCGTCGGTGCGGTCGTGGTCGCCGCCGACGGCACCGAACTGGCCCGCGGCCACTCCCGCGAGGGCGGCGACCCCGTGGCGCACGCGGAGGAGGCCGCGCTCGCGAAGCTCGACCCGGCCGACCCCCGCCTGCCCGGCGCCACCGTCTACAGCAGCCTGGAGCCCTGCGCCCGCCGCGCCTCCCGGCCCGCGCCCTGCGCCCGGCTGATCCTCGCGGCGGGGGTGCGCCGGGTGGTGACCGCCTGGCGGGAGCCCGACACCTTCGTCGCCGCCGCCGACGGCGCCGGCGTGCTGGTGAGCGAGGGCGCGCAGGTCGTCGTACTGCCCGAGTACGAGGCCCTAGCCAAGGCCCCGAACACGCACCTGCCGGACTGAGCGACCCGGCCCGCCGGAAACCGGTGTGCTTCGCGCCCCGCGCATGGCGTACACTGGTGACACAACGACGCGGGGTGGAGCAGCTCGGTAGCTCGCTGGGCTCATAACCCAGAGGTCGCAGGTTCAAATCCTGTCCC
>NZ_JBSGDB010000288.1:0-11673 GCF_053602155.1 Streptomyces sp. NPDC004561 | reverse complement strand
GGACGCTGCCGGTGTGACGGACAGCGAGGGGTGAGCGACGGCGTGCCGGGCGGCGGTACGGACGCGGGCGCCGGCCTCCGCTGCGCCGCGCAGCAGGCCTCGGCGGTCGGCCTCGGCGAGGCCCTGCGGGGTGTCGAGCAGCGATTCGTCCAGCATGGGCGGCAGCCTCCGATCGCCGGGGGTGCTGTGCGGGGTGGGTCCTTCACGGGGGCGCGGGTGAGCGCCTTGTCGCTACGAGGTGACGGGCCTCGTCACGCGGGGCGGCGGGCCTCGTCCACGAGCAGGACCGGGATGCCGTCGCGGACGGGGTAGGCGAGGCCGCAGTCCTGGCCGGTGCAGATCAGCTCGGTGTCCTGCTCCTTGAGGGGGGCGTGGCAGGCCGGGCAGGCGAGGATCTCCAGGAGACCGGCTTCGAGCGGCATGGGGTGTCCCTTCGAGGGCGGGTGCGTGTCTGTGGTCGTGCCTGGTCAGCGTACCGCTGGTGAACGGGCCGGGCCGGGCCGCGGGCGCCGCCCAGGGGGCTCGCGCCCCCTGGGTCCCGGCTCGTGGGGCCTGGGTGTCAGGCCCTGATGATCGCCAGTGCCTCGTCCCTGACCTTGGTCATCGTCGCCTCGTCCTTCGCCTCGGCGTTCAGGCGGAGGAGGGGCTCGGTGTTGGAGGGGCGGACGTTGAACCACCAGTCGGCGGCGGCGACGGTGAGGCCGTCGAGCTCGTCCAGGGTGACGTCGGCACGGCCCTCGTACGCGGCGCGGATCGCGGCGAGGCGGGCGGCCTGGTCGGCCACGGTGGAGTTGATCTCGCCGGAGCCCGTGTAGCGGTCGTACTGGGCGACGAGGGCGGACAGCGGGCCCTCCTGGCCGCCGAGGGCCGCGAGGACGTGCAGGGCGGCCAGCATGCCCGTGTCGGCGTTCCAGAAGTCCTTGAAGTAGTAGTGGGCGGAGTGCTCGCCGCCGAAGATCGCGCCGGTGCGGGCCATCTCCGCCTTGATGAAGGAGTGGCCGACGCGAGTGCGGACGGGGGAGCCGCCGTTCTCGCGGACGACCTCCGGGACCGTGCGGGAGGTGATCAGGTTGTGGATGATCGTGCCCTCCCCGCCGTTGCGCGCCAGTTCGCGGGCGGCGACCAGGGCGGTGATCGCGGACGGGGAGACCGGGTCGCCGTTCTCGTCCACGACGAAGCAGCGGTCGGCGTCGCCGTCGAAGGCGATGCCGAGGTCGGCGCCCTCCAGCGGGACCCGCTTCTGCAGGTCCACGAGGTTGGCCGGGTCGAGCGGGTTGGCCTCGTGGTTCGGGAAGGTGCCGTCCAGCTCGAAGTACATCGGGACGAGGGTCAGGGGCAGACCGGCGAAGACCGTGGGGACCGTGTGGCCGCCCATGCCGTTGCCGGCGTCGACCACGACCTTCAGGGGGCGGATGGTGGTGAGGTCGACCAGGGAGCGCAGGTGCGCCGCGTAATCCGTCAACGTCTCGCGGGAGGTGAGGGTTCCCGGCTCGGCGACCGGCTCGGGGGCGCCCGACTCCAGCCACCGCTCGACCAGTTCGCGGATCTGGGAGAGGCCGGTGTCCTGGCCGACCGGGGCGGCGCCGGCGCGGCACAGCTTGATGCCGTTGTACTGGGCCGGGTTGTGGGAGGCGGTGAACATCGCGCCCGGCAGGTTCAGCGCGCCCGAGGCGTAGTACAGCTGGTCCGTGGAGCACAGGCCGATCTCGGTGACGTCCACGCCGCGCTCCGCCGCGCCGCGCGCGAAGGCGCGGGTGAGGCCGGGGGACGAGGGCCGCATGTCATGGCCGACGACGATCGCCGCCGCACCCGTCACTTCAGCGAAGGCGGCGCCGAAGAGCACGGCCAGTGACTCGTCCCACTGGTCCGGAACCACTCCCCGTACGTCGTACGCCTTCACGATCTGCGACAGATCAGCAGCCACGGCCAACCCTCCTGAAAGTCCTATGGGTGCCCACAAACTACCCGTCCGGGGTAAGGGCGAGGTGTGCGGACACCAGGAGGACGCGCAGTCGTAACCGAGTGGGGCCGGCCGGCGGGGGTGGCTCAGTTGTCCGGGGAGCGCAGGACCCGCAGATGGCCGCGGCGGGCGACCTCCATGGGATCCGCCGTACGGCCTCCGCCGCCGCCCGCCTCTGCGACGCGCTCCTGGGGGCGGGCCGCCTCGCGCACGGCGTTCGCCAGCGCTTCGAGATCGTCTCCGCTGGGGCGGGCGGGAGCCGAGCTGTCGAGGAGGCGGACGACCTCCCAGCCGCGCGGGGCGGTGAGGCGCTCGGAGTGCTCGGCGCACAGGTCGTAGCAGTGGGGTTCGGCGTAGGTGGCGAGCGGGCCGAGGACCGCGGTCGAGTCGGCGTAGACGTACGTCAGCGTCGCGACGGCGGGTCGACCGCAGGCGGTGCGCGAACAGCGACGTACAGGGCTCACGATGTTGGACGGTACCGCACTCTTGAGCGGGCCGCGACGACTCTCCACCAGGTCACTCCACCGTGTCGTGCTGTGAGACGACCCACACGCCCCTCCGAACAAGCCCTGCTGACCTGCGTGGATGGTGTCTCGGTGGGTCTTGGGCGGGCCAGTGTCCGGTCATGTCTCGGCACAAACGACGTCAATTGCCTTGAGTTCGGCGGTCTTGGAGGGTTACGGAAACGAGCCATACCTTGGCCGGAACGGTCATCCTGCGACACGGGGTGGCCGGTGGCCGGTCGGCGCGTGGGGCCGGGCGGGCGGAGCGTGCGGGGACTACGCTTCACCGGTGATGGACAACCGTGTACCGCCCCGTGCCGCCGGCCCCGGGCCCCGTCGCCGTGATCGTCACGGGCGGGGCATGCGGGGGCCGATCGCGCCGCCGCAGGTGCCCCTGGCCGCCAGCCGTGCGGAGGTGTTCGCGGACCTGGTGCAGGACTCCGTGGAACGGCTCGAGCGGCGGTGGCCGCAACTGGCCGACATCGATTTCCTCGTGCTGGAGGTGCCCCGGCTGGACGGGCCGGGTGAGCCCGTGGGGTGGAGCGACGAGGCCGTGCCGCTCGGGGGGATCGTCCCCGCGCGTGACGGGCGGCGGGCGCGGGTGGTCGTGTACCGGCGGCCGGTGGAGATCCGGACCAAGGGCCGGGACGAGCGGGCGGCGCTGGTGCACGAGGTGGTCGTGGAGCAGGTGGCCGAGTTGCTGGGACTGACTCCGGAGACGGTGGATCCGCGGTACGGGGAGGACTAGGGCCCGCTTGTACGCGCCGGCGGGGAGCCTCACCCCTGCGGGGTGCCTCCGGCCACGGGGACGGGCGCCGGCGCGAGCGGTGTGGCTGCCCGCGGCGGTGTACGCCCCGCCCCCTGTCGCCGCCGCTACTGGAGGATCGACAGGTCCTCGTTCGTCTCGGGCACGGCTACCAGGCCCCGGTCGTTGGGGAGGGTCTGGACGGTGAATCCGGGGACGTCCGCTTCGGTGGCCGCGAGGGTGCGGGAGGCGTAGACGGGACCGCCGGAGAGGGGCTCGACCGTGAGGGCGTAGGTGCCGTTCAGCCCGGAGGGGACCAGGGCGTCGATGTTCTGGGTGGTTCCGGACTTGATCGTGTAGGTCTTGGACACCGCCGTACCGCCGTCGCTGCCCGCCGAGGCGGTGACCTTGACCTGGGCCGTGGCGGTGGGGGCCGTCAGGGCGAGGGTCGTGCCCTTGGCGCTGTTGTCGGCCGACGTCGCGCGCGTGCCGACGGGGGCGGTGGCCGGGATGAAGGCCGTCTCCTGGTTCGCGCCCTTGCCCCGGACCACGCGCAGCGCGGCGACGACCGGGACCGCCTGGTCGGTGGGGGTGAGGACCAGGGAACCCGCCTCGCCCCGGGTCACCGCGCCGAGGTCGGTCGAGGTCGTCATGCCGGACTTCACGTGCAGGGTCTCGTTCCCCGCCGGGGTGATCAGACCGCCGGGCGAGGCGAGGCGGATCTTGAGGTCGGCGTCGGCGTCGCCGGGCGTGAAGGCGATCAGGCTGACGTCGGTGGCGTCCTTGGGGATGCCGGGCAGCACCAGGCTGCCCGCCGGGTCGGCGGCCGCGGCAAGCCAGTCGCCGCCCGCCTTGTCGTCCAACGCCTGCACGGTCGCGCCGACCCGCCCGCTGCGCACGCTGACGTGCACGGTCAGGTCGCTCTGCCGGACGTCGGTGAGGGTGGACAGCAGGATCGGCTTGCTCGCGTGCGGGTTGACCGTGAGGTTCTCCCCCAGCGGCGACTTGATCGCGCCGTCCTTGCCGTACAGCTCGATGTCGACGACGGCGGCGGAGTCGTCGGGGTTGGTCAGGTGCACGTAGTCGGTGCGGCCGGTGGCCGTGCTGGCGCCCGGGAACCAGAACTCGGTGTCCGCGGGCGTGCAGTTGACGCCCTGGAGGCCGCGTCCGGTGCCGGCGGCCACCTCGGTGGTCTCCTGCACGGTCCAGCCCGGCGCGAACTTTCCGTCGGCGGTGCCGATGAGCGCGGGCGCGTCCGCCCCGGAGGTGTCACCGGTGACCGGCGTACCGGGTTCCTTGGGGGTGAGCACCGGCTGGCCGGCCTTCTTCTTGGTGCCCTTGCCCTGCGGGGAACCGCTCGCGCCGCCCGCCGAGTCCTGCGTGGCCGGCTGGAGCTGGGCCTTGCCGCCGCTCGCGGCGCCCTCGGTGGCGGGCGTGAACGAGGTGTACGACGTGTTCGCGATGTCCGAGATGCTCGGCGCCGGGCAGAGCAGGCTGGTGCGCTCCACGGGCAGTTGAGCGGCGGCCTTGGGGGCGGGGGCGCCGGACGCGGACGGGGTGTCGAGCGTGGCGAACCCCGTGACGGCGGCCAGCGCGGCCGTGCAGGCGATCAGGGACAGGGTGGTGCGCTTCACTGCTGGCTCCCGTCGGGGCGCTCGCTGCCGGTGCCGTGGGCGTGCTGGGCGGGGTCGTAGCCCTGCTGGGCGGGGTCGTACGCCGGGTCGTAGGGCTGCTGCTGGTACGCCGCCGGGTCGTAGGGCATCTGGTCGGCGGTGCCGCCGTAGGCGTACGGGTCGTACGAGGCCGTCTGGTAGGGATCGGCCTGGTACGCCTGCTGGTCGTAGCCGGTCGCCTGGTAGGCGTCGGTGCCGTAACCGGCGTACTGGGCGTCCGTGTAGGAGCCCGCGTCCCACTCGTCGTACGACTGCTGGTGCGGTACCGCGGCCGGGGTCTCCTCCGGCGCCGGCGGTGCCTCGGGCTGTTCCGCGGCGGCCTCCTCCTCGGCCTGGGCGCGCAGCCGGCGGGCGCGGCGGCCCTCGCCCGCGGTGGCCTGGGCGGGCAGGGGCTCCTCCTCGGGAAGGTCGTCGTCGACGTCGCGGCGGCGGCCGGGCAGGGCGAGGACGACCAGGACGACGGCGAGCGCGCCCTGCGCCCACAGCCAGGCGGTGTGGGTTACCGGGGCGGCGTAGGTGACGTCGAGCCGGCCGCCGGACGCCGGGAGCTGGAAGCCCTGGGCCCAGCCGTCGACGGTGGTGCGGGTGAGGGGCTTGCCGTCGAGGGTGGCCGTCCAGCCGGGGGCGGCGCTGTCCGCGAGGCGCAGGACGCGGCCGTCGGAGCCGGAGGGGACCGTGGTGTGGATCTCGACCGGTCCGGCGGCGACCGGCTGGGCGGTGCCGGAGCCGCCGGCGGGCTCGATGGCGGCGCGGGACACCTCCTGGTCGACACGCCACAGGGCGCTGCCGTCCTGCTGGCTGAGCCGCGTCAGGCCGGGGGTGGCGTCGAGGACGCGGGTGAAGTCGCGGGGCGCGCCCTTGTGGACGAGGACGTAGCGCACGGCGAAGCCGCCGAGTTGGTTCGCCTGGTCGGCGCCGGAGCCGGCTACGAGGTTGGCGACGACCTTGTCGAGCCGTGCGTTCTCGCCGTCGGCGGCGGTCAGTTCGGCGTCCCCCATGCGAGCGCCGGAGCCGCGGACCAGCGTGTAGCGCACGCGGGCGGCGGAGTCGCTGTCGAGCACGAGGGTGCGGGCCCGGTCGCCGGTGCTGGAGTCCTCGGCGACGAACGCGGGCACCTGGGTCGGGTCGCGGCGCTCCACCGGACCGTCGGCGCCGCGGAGCATCCAGCCGGCGGCGACGACCAGCGGGCCGGCGGCCGCGGCGAAGGCGATCAGCGCGGCGACGGGCTGGCGCCAGCCGAAGCTCTGCTCGGCCACACGCGCGCGTGCGCCGTCGGCGCCGAGGGCGGCGGCGGCCAGCAGGGCGATGCCGTAGACGAGGGTGGCCGGGCCGGCCCAGGCGGACCGGTTGGACAGGACGGCGAAGACGAGGCCCACCAGGGCGACGGCCCAGGCGGTGCGGATGCCCAACTGCCGTTCGGAGCGCAGCAGTGCGGCGAGGGCCGCGAGCACGATGCCGATGAGCAGCAGGCCGTTCAGGGTGCCGGGGCCGCCCGGGCCGGCGCCGAGCAGGCCGAGCGCGGAGGCGGCCGAGGCGCCGTACGGCAGGCCCGCTTCCTTGAAGAAGCCCATCGGGAGCAGGGTCAGCGACCAGGGGGCGAGGACCAGCAGCGGGGTGCCGAGCTGGACGAGGAAGCGCAGGCCGTGCGCGAGGAGGTCGGAGCGGCGCAGGACGAGCACGCCGAGGCCGAGGACCAGCGCGACGGGCCAGACGATGGGCGTGAAGGCGGTGGTGACGGTCAGCAGCAGCGCGTACGCCCAGGTGGCGCGCCAGCTGCCCCGAGCGCCGGTGCGGCTGGTGAGGCCGCTCGCGGCGACGCCCGCGCGCGCGATGAGCGGCAGCAGCACGGCGAGGACGGCGGTGCCGATGCGGCCGCCGGCCAGCGCGCCGGTGACGGCGGGCAGGAAGGCGTAGGCGATGGCCGCCCAGGCCCGCAGCAGCCGGGAGCTGACCAGGGGCCGGGAGGCGAAGTAGGCGGTGAACCCGGCGAGCGGCACCGAGCCGACCAGCAGGGCGGTGACCGCGAGTCCGGTGGAGCCGAACAGGATCGAGGCGAGGGTCGCCAGGACGGCGAGGTAGGGCGGCGCGGCCGGGGTGCCGCCGGCGCCCACGGGCTGCCATGCCTCCGTGTAGCGGGACCACAGGTCGCCGGCGCCGGCCGGGGCGGGCAGCAGGGCGCCGCCCGTGAGCGCGCCGCTGCCGAGCAGGGCGCGGCAGGCGACCAGGGAGATGGCCAGGAGCACGAGGAAGAGCACCGGTCCGGGCCTGCGGGCGATCCGCTTGAGCCGGGCGAACTGCTCGACCTCCAGGAAGTCGGCGTCGTCGCCGCCGGGCCCGGACTCCACGGCGCCGCCGTGCCGGCCGGCGGAGGAGGTGTCGGTGTCGGAGCCTCGGGTGAAGTTGCCCGCGAACTGCTCCACGGCGGCCCGGACGGTGGCGCCGGGCGGTGGGAGGAGCTGGCGCAGTTCGCCCTTGTCGATCTGCGAGCGGCCGCGGCGGTGCCGGGCGGCGATGATCCGCTCGGGCCGCAGCAGGACGCTCAGCAGGCCGCGGATCTCGTCGACGGCCTGGCCGGGGACCTTGCCGACGAGGTAGGCGAGGGTCCTGAGGAAGGTGCCGAAGACGAGCCGGAGCAGCACCCACGGCAGGGCGCCGCCACGGGTGTTGGCGAGCAGGGTGTAGACGGCGCCGGCCTTGTCGACCTTGTGCGGGGAGGCGGTGGTGCGGCCCGCGCAGTCGACGGTGCGGCGCTCGCGGGAGGCGGCCTCGGCGTGCCGTACGACCGCCTCGGGGGCGATCAGCACACGGTGGCCGGCCCTGTGGGCGCGCCAGCACAGGTCGACGTCGTCACGCATCAGGGGCAGCCGGCGGTCGAAGCCGCCGAGCTGTTCGAAGACGTCGCGGCGGATGAGCATGCCGGCGCTGGAGACGGACAGAACGGTGCGGACGTGGTCGTGCTGGCCCTGGTCCTGTTCGCGGCGGTCCAGGCCGGTCCAGCGGCGGCCGGAGTTGGCGATGGAGACGCCGATCTCCAGCAGTTGCCGGCGGTCGTACCAGCCGCGCAGCTTGGGGCCGACGACCGCGACGTCGTCGCGGCCCAGTTCGATCTCGTTCTCGACGACCCGGAGCAGCTGGGCGAGGGCGTCGGGCTCGGGGGCGCAGTCGTCGTGCAGCAGCCAGAGCCACTGGACGGGCTCGCCGTGTGGCAGTTCGGGCAGGTCGTAGGCGTCGTCGCGCCAGCTGCGCGTGACGGGGTCCCAGCCGCTGGGCCGCCTGAGGTACGGCAGGTCGTCCGGGGTGAGGACGGGCGCGGTGCGGCTCGCCTCCTCGACGGCCTGGCCGAAGCCGGTGCGACGGGCGAGGTGGAGCACGTTGGCGTCGCCGAGGGCGCCGGTGAGCAGCTGGGCGGAGTCGTCCGCGCTGCCGGTGTCGGCGGCCACCGCGTGCTGGACGGGGCGCTCCTGGCCGAGCAGCCCGGCGAGCGCGTCGGGCAGCCAGCGGGCGCCGTCGTGGGAGACGAGGACCGCGGTCACCACATGACGCGGGAACTCAGGTGTGGCGGCGCCGTCTTGGGCTGCCGTATGGCTGTGCACGGACATCGAGGTGCGGGCCCCGGTTCGATGGACTGCGGTGGACGCCTGTGCCCTCTCGTGCGCCGAGGGGACAGCGGGGCGTCTCGGACGAGCGACCACACTATCGGCTGACCATGACGACGGCCCGCCGCCTGTGGATAACCCACCCGCGACGGGCCGTTCGTGCAGTTTGTGTGGTTACGTGTGTTCAGACGGCGGCCTTCTTGAGGCGGCGGCGCTCCCGCTCGGACAGTCCGCCCCAGATGCCGAAGCGCTCGTCGTTGGCGAGGGCGTACTCGAGGCACTCGGAGCGGACCTCGCAGGCGAGGCAGACCTTCTTCGCCTCCCTGGTGGAGCCGCCCTTCTCGGGGAAGAAGGACTCGGGGTCGGTCTGGGCGCACAGCGCGCGCTCCTGCCAGCCGAGTTCCTCGTCCGCGTCGTCGACCAGCAGTTGCTGCACCAGCTCGGTCATGTGCGCCCCTCGTCTGTCTTTCACGTCCCCGTGCGTAGCCGTTACCGATTTCGGCTGAACGACACGAGTGAAATTACAAGTGTGCTGCTCCGGGCGAGTCAAGCCGAGATCTGCTATTGAGCCCGTTATTCACTCTGCGGAACCAAGCCCGAGCGGAAAGTGTTCAAATCGCCATAAACCCTGACACACAGACGAGACCCCTTGAGGGGCGTCGGACCCGTACGGATCTCTGTACGGAGAAGGACGCCCTGGCGTTCGATCGCGTTCCGCGAGGCTTGCGCGCTCGGTTGTGCCCCATGTGTCCTGACATCCCGGTGAGCAAACCTTTCACCTGGGAGATGAACCGGATGAGGTGAAACATGTCCCACATACCGGGCCCCGAGTTGACACTGCGCGTGTGAACCGATGTCCTAGTGGGCATGTTCGCGAACTTGGCGCCCACCTCGACCCGCACCGCCGGGTCCCACGGTGCCGCCCGCGCGCGCTGTAGCTGTTGTTGCTGTTCCAGCTGTTGAGCCGAGCCCGCTCCGGCTGTTCCCGAGTCCATCCCGGCTCGGTCGCGTTCCCCCTTCGTGATCCCTCACCCAGGGCACCCCGCCCGCTCGTGACCCGGGCGGACCGACGCGCCACCCAGCTCCGGCCCCTCTTTCTCCCGCCGAGGAACCCGCACCCCGATGAACAGCGACAACGACCTCCAGATCGCAGGCGACATCCTCGAAGTCCCGCACCTGCTCCAGCCGCCGCGGGAGCACCCGGCCACCGTCGCCGAGTTCGTGGGCCTCGCCCGCGCGATCGCCGCCGACCGCCCCCAGTGGGCGCACCTCGTCCGCTACGACGCCACCACTCGCTGGTACCACCGGCTGCGCACCGGCCCCGGTTACGAGGTGTGGCTGCTGTCCTGGGTGCCGGGGCAGGGCAGCGGGCCGCACGACCACGGCCGCTCCTCCGGTGTCCTCACCGTCCTGGAGGGCACCCTCACCGAGCGCACCCGGCGCGGCACGCGCGCGCTGGAGCCCGGCGCGCAGCGGGTGTTCGCACCGGGCTACGTGCACGAGGTCGTCAACGACACGCTGGAGCCGGCGGTCAGCCTGCACGTGTACCACCCGGGCCTCACCGAGATGCCGATGCACGCCTCCCCGCACTGCGAGGCGCGCACCGAGCCGCCCGCGGTGCGCGCCTGACGCCCCGACTGCTCCGGACTGCCCCGGACTGCCTCCGTCCGCTTCGATCCGCCCCGGTCCGGCGCCCTGACTGCCCGACGCGTTGTCGTACCCGCCTGCAAGACTGGGGCCCATGCGCATTGTGGTTCTGGCAGGCGGCATCGGCGGTGCCCGGTTCCTGCGCGGTCTGAAGCGGGCCGCGCCGGACGCCGACGTCACGGTGATCGGCAACACCGGCGACGACATCCATCTCTTCGGGCTGAAGGTCTGCCCGGACCTGGACACGGTGATGTACACGCTCGGCGGCGGCATCAACGAGGAGCAGGGCTGGGGGCGGGCCGACGAGACCTTCCACCTCAAGGAGGAACTGGCGGCCTACGGGGCCGGGCCGGAGTGGTTCGGGCTCGGCGACCGGGACTTCGCCACCCACATCGTGCGGACGCAGATGCTCGCCGCCGGCTATCCGCTCAGCGCGGTGACCGAGGCGCTGTGCGACCGCTGGAAGCCCGGCGTGAGGCTGATCCCGATGTCCGACGACCGCGTCGAGACGCACGTGGCGGTGGAGACCGACGGCGAGCGGCGGGCCGTCCACTTCCAGGAGTACTGGGTGAGGCTGCGCGCCTCCGTCCCCGCCCAGGCGATCGTGCCGGTCGGCGCCGAGCAGGCGAAGCCGGCGCCGGGTGTCCTGGAGGCGATCGCCGGGGCCGACGTCATCCTCTTCCCGCCGTCCAACCCGGTCGTGTCCATCGGCACGATCCTCGCCGTCCCCGGCATCCGGGAGGCGATCGCGGACGCGGGCGTGCCGGTGGTCGGCCTTTCCCCCATCGTCGGGGACGCGCCCGTGCGCGGGATGGCCGACAAGGTGCTCGCCGCGGTCGGCGTCGAGTCCACGGCCGCCGCGGTCGCCGAGCACTACGGCTCGGGCCTGCTGGACGGCTGGCTGGTCGACACCGTGGACGCGGGGGCGGTCGAGCGGGTCGAGGCCGACGGCATCCGCTGCCGGGCCGTACCGCTGATGATGACCGACGTGGACGCGACCGCGCAGATGGCCCGGGAGGCGCTGGCGCTCGCCGAGGAGGTGCGGGGAGCGTGACCGAGGAGCGCCCGCAGTACCGGGTCTGGGCCCCGTCCGGCATTCCCGAGGTGCAGGCGGGCGACGACCTCGCGAAACTGATCGCCGCCGCCGAACCCGCCCTGGCCGACGGGGACGTGGTGATCGTCACCTCCAAGATCGTCTCCAAGGCCGAGGGCCGGATCGTGCGGGCGGACGACCGGGAGGCCGCGATCGACGCCGAGACGGTGCGGGTGGTGGCCCGCCGCGGCACGCTCCGGATCGTCGAGAACCGGCAGGGCCTTGTCATGGCCGCCGCCGGGGTCGACGCCTCCAACACCCCGCGGGGCACCGTGCTGTTGCTGCCCGAGGACCCGGACGCGTCCGCGGGCGCGATCCGCGACGGCCTGCGCGACGCCCTCGGGGTCGACGTCGGTGTCGTCGTCACCAGACCCCCCAAAGCGTGCAATGCTGAGATTCCGCCCATAGTGCACCACACTTGGACGGAAGGAGCCTTCCCCGGACTCCTTGTCCTAT
>NZ_JBSGDB010000287.1:0-11675 GCF_053602155.1 Streptomyces sp. NPDC004561 | reverse complement strand
GCCCAGCCATCCCAAGATCCTGCACGGCCGCGGTCAGATAGCCGAGATGCTGGACGACGTCTACAGCCGCGACATAAGCTCCGGCGCGGTCCACCACCGCCTTGGTCCCGCCGAAGACGGCGCCCTGCAGGACGGCCGCGGTCAGTACCTCACCCCAGCCACGGTCCTCGTCGGTGGCGTCCGGTGCGTCCTCCTCGTGCCCCGACCACTTCCACGCCTGCTTGAACAGGGCCCCGGCGAGCATCCCGCCGGCCACCCCCAGGAGAAGCCCTACCGGCTTGTAGGCGACCTCGGCTGCCTTCACGCCTCATCCCCTCCCACAGCGGCACGCCAGCCACAGCACGACGGCGGCACCGGCCGCCGCCAGCAGCAGGCCACGCTGGTCCCGCGCCACCTGCCGGCCCTGGGCCGTCCTCGCCCGCACCTGTTCGGGCGCCTTCTCCTCCCACAGCCGACCGGCCTGCGCCGCCTTCGCGCGGGCCTGCACGGCGGTCCTGGCCGCCTTGTCCTTCACCGGGTCGGGCACCTTGTCCTGCACCCGGGACACCGCTTCCGCGGCCTTGTCCTTCAGCTCCCCGGCCTTGAGCGCGGCCTGCTCCTTTAGCTCCCCGGCCTTGTCGGCGGCCTGGGCCTTCGCCTCGGCCGCCTTCTCCTGGGCGCGCGCCTTGACGTCGGCCTTGGACGCCAGTGCCGCCACCGTCTCCCCGAGCTCGTGGCGGGTCTGCTCGACGTGCTCGCGCAGTTCTTCCGGGTCCCCCGTGGACTCCTCGTGCGACGGCTCGCTCATCGGTGCGCACTCTCCTTGATCTCGGCCACGTCGGCCTTCACGTTCTCGATCGTCTCCTGGGGCGAGGGCGGCGAGGCCTTGGTGACCTCCTTCTTCCCCCGCAGCGCCAGCACGGCGGCGATCACGCCGAGGACCGCGGTCACGATGAGGGCCGCGGCCCACACCGGCAGCGACAGCGCCAAGGCCGCGATGGCGGTGGCCACCAGGGCCTCCAGCATCAGGAACCCGACCACCCCGGCACCGCCGAACAGCCCACCGCCCTTGCCGAACCGCTTGCCCTTCTGAGTCATCTCCGCCTGTGCCAGGCGTAGTTCGCCGCGCACCAGCTCTGTCAGCTGCTGCGAGGCCCGCTGCACCAGCTCGCCGACCGGCTCCGCGGACGTCAGCCGGTCCGGGTCGTGGTGCGGCTGTGCACTCGACGACATGGCGATCACCTCCCGTTGCTCGTCACTTCCGGCAGGAAAGCGCCGTAGCGCGATCCGGTGGGCGCGAGTACCCCGAACAGAGCGGTTCAGGACACGGATTGGGTGCTCGTTCAGTTGTCGTCCAGGCGGCGGACGTCCTCCTCGTCCCACTTCGTGGTGTCGCGCGGCTGGGTGTAGGGCTCGGCCTCGGGCGGATGTCCGCCGGCGATGGCCCGCTGCCGCACGGTCTCCGCGTCGAACTCAAGTCCCAGCAGGATCGCCAGATTGCTGATCCACAGCCACACCAGGAAGACGATGACGCCGGCCATGGTGCCGTAGGTCTTGTTGTACGAGCTGAAGTTGGCGACGTAGAACGCGAAACCCGTGGAAGCGGCCAGCCAGATCACGAGCGCCAGGAAGCTGCCCGGGGTGATCCACCGGAAGCCCTTGACCTTGGCGTTCGGGCTCGCCCAGTACAGGATCGCGATCATCATCGTGACCAGCAGGACCAGTACCGGCCACTTCGCGATCGACCACGCGGTCAGCGCCGTGTCCCCGATCCCGAGCGCCTGCCCTGCGTGGCGGGCGATGCCGCCGGTGAAGACCACGATCAGCGCGCTGATCACCGCCAGCACCATCAGCACCACCGTGAGGCCGACCCGTACCGGCAGCACCTTCCAGATCGGCCGGCCCTCCGGCATGTCGTAGACGGCGTTCGCGGACCGGATGAAGGCCGCCACGTACCCGGACGCCGACCACACCGCGAGCAGGATGCCCACCACGGCCATGACCGAGCCGGTGCCGGAGTGGTTCTGCAGCTGCTCCACGGCCCGGGTGATGATGTCCCGCGTGGAGCCGGGGGCCAGATGCCTGATGTTGGCCAGCATCTTGTCGGTGACCGAGCGGCCGGCGAGTCCCAGCAGCGACACCAGCACCAGCAGGGCGGGGAACAGGGACAGCACCCCGTAGTAGGTCAGCGCGGCGGCCCGGTCGGTCAGCTCGTCGTCCTGGAACTCCTTCAGGCTGCCCTTGAGCACCGCTCCCCAGGCCGCCTTGGGCAGCTCCGTCGGCGCCACCGGCGCCGCCTCTTCGACCTCCCGGTCGGGCCCGGCGTCCTCCGGATCCGGCACCCGGGCAGCCCGGGCCCGTTCACGGCCGTCATGGTCTTTTCGCCCTGGAAGATGCAGCTTCGCCATACCCACCGGGTATCCGCGCAGCGCACGCTCAAGCCAGGACCGGCCACGGGAGCCCTGCGCGCGACTCGCCGTACAACCCGGCTGATCGCCTCCTCCGTCCTCGGGAGCGACTACGAGGTCACGCCGACCGCGCTGCGGTCGACGGCCGACCGGTACGCCGCCTCCGTGCGCCTGCGGGTCTACACGCACAAGAACGGTGGCTGGAAGGAGTCCGACCAGGTCACCGTGGGCAAAGCCGACTGACCCCGACGGCGCTGCCCCGCACGCGGAGAGGCGGTGGTGCAGGAAGCCGCACCACCGCCTCACATCCCGCGCGGGAGCCGCGGGACGCGTCAGGCCTTGCCCTCGCTCACGACCCACTTGCCGTGGATCCTGTCGCCGACCGTCTCGTAGCCGGAGCGGAACGAGCCGAGCCAGTTCAGGGTGAGGCCGGCTTCCGCCTCGGAGCGCACCGGCGTGTAGCTGCTCGCCTGGTCGGAGGGGCCGCCGGTGGTGTTCCGGGCGACGTAGGGGAAGGGGTGGACGGGCCGCGTCGCCGTCGTCCTGCCCCTGCCGTCGACCGACTTGGTCAGCAGGCTCTCCGGCGCCTTGCCCCTGGTCGCCCAGTCGACGAGGGCGCTCAGCCCGTCGAATCGGTCCGGGCCCTGGCCGCCGCCGCAGTGGGCGACGCCGGGCAGGAGGAAGAGCCGGGCGAAGTCGCTGGTGGCCGCCGCGCCGCCCATCGCCTTCTGCACGGCCTTGTAGTACGCCATGGTGCCGACCGCCGGAATGTGCTGGTCGCCCAGCCCGTGCCACAGGATCAGCTTGCCGCCGGCCTTCCTGAACGCGGTGAGGTCCGGGTCGGTCGCGTCGTACACGCCCTCGTTGGACCGCATGATCCTCTTGAAGTAGGCCGACGTGAACTTGACGTCCTTGTACGTCAGTTGCGGCTGCGGATCGTCGAACACCTGGTAGCGCAGGGTCTCCCGGACGAAGTTGACGTCACCGGTCGTTCCGGTCGGTGTGCTCGGTACGATGACCTGGGCCCAGTTCAGCTCCGAACCCCGCAACTGGTAGCCGGGGTAGAGAAGTTGGTCGTGTTCGTCGGTCGGGCCGGCGTAGATGCGGCGCAGGGTGGTGACCTGGTCGGCGGTGAGGCAGAAGTCGGCCGACGTGGAGGTCTGGCCGGTCCCGCACCGGATGCTCGCCGGGTCCCAGGTGCAGCTGAGCGGGTCGGCGATGACGCCGTCGGTGGCGCCGCAGCCCTTGAGAACGGCCTGGTGCAGGGGCGCCAGGTCGGCCGTGGTGATCGTCGCCGGGCCGCCGTCGAGGAAGACGGACCGCGCGGTCCAGGCGTGCGAGAAGGTGTTCAGCGCGGTGAAGTTGTTGGCCGGTGCCCCGGCGAGGATGCCGTCGAAGTCGGTCGGGTAGCGCTGCGCCTCCGTCAGGGCCTGGTGCCCGCCCTGCGAGCAGCCGTCGAAGTAGGAGTGACCGGCGGAGCGGCCGTAGTACCGCCTGACGTTGCAGATAGTCGGCCTGCCTGCCGGTCTGCGGCAGCCGCAGCTCGAAGTGGATGTGCGGCGCGATCACGCCCTTGACGTCGCACGCGGCCCAGTCGCCGAGCGTGTTGTCGGCCGCCGTCAGCACCGTCGCCGACGACACCTCGAACGGCACACCGGGCACCGCCGCGGCCAGGTCGAGGCCGGTGACATCGGAACAGTTCATCGCCGGTGCGATGCCGGAGGAGGCGGACGCCGTGGCGGCGGGGGTGTTCGACGGGTTCGCGGCGAGCGCCGTACTCGCGCCGGCCACCAGGGCGAGCACGGTGGCCGGCGCGGCGAGGACGGCGGCTGTTCGCCACCGGCGCCATCTGAGGATCGGCAGGGGCATGCTCGGTCTTCCTTCCCGGGGTCGGTCACGGACAGGAGCCGTCGACGGCCGGGGAAACGTAACCCGCTGACGCGCGCGGGACAAGGAATGTTGACTGGATTGTTGACGATTTCGGTGACGCCTTATCCCGCTTGGTCGTTCGCAGCGGAACGCAGCCGGTCCAGTTCTCCGCCGATCCCGTCCCGCAGCGCGGTGTGCCGGGGACCGAGACGGAACCGCTCGCCGCTCCACCGGTCGGGCGGATACAGCCACACCGGCTTGCCCGCCAGTTCGGCGGGCTCCCAGTCGAACCGCGGCCAGACATGGGCGTGCAGGAAGGGATCCGTGTTGCCCAGGATCTCCAGGTTGACCCGCCGGAAGCCGGGATCCAGGTGCCGGCAGGCCCGCTCCACCGCCTCCCCGAGCCGCTCCATGTCGGACAGGAACGACAGCCGCCTGCCCCTCGGCAGGTCCGAAAGCCGTTCGACGCTCGGGTCGTCCGCGAGGAGGACCGAGTAGCCGGGGAGGAACTGAACGTCTCCGATCACCGCGAACCCCGACTCCAGCCGTCGCAGCACGGTGGGGTTCTCGCCGCGCAGAGAAGCGCCGATCCGGTCCTTGCGCCAGTCATCACTCATGGCCCGAACCTACTGTTAGGGTGCGCTGCCGTGATCGAGATATGAGCGAGAAGGACCCCGACCCCCCGAAGGACCGCCGCCCCTCGACGGACGAGCTGCTCGGCCGCCTGACGGCCCCTCAGCGGCGGGCACTGCGCGACGCGGGCTTCGATGTGGAGGAGCTGCGTGCGATGGCGTCCGCGCCCGGAGGCGAGGAGCGAGTGCGGGCGATCGTCGGGGAGTTCACCGACAGCGGCGAACGGCTGACCCCGGTCGACTGGCCCGTCCCGCCGGAAGGGCGGGCGCCGCTGCGGCTCGTCGTGCTGCGGTGGTCGCAACTGCTCGCCTTCGACCTCGCCGCGGTGGCCGCCACCGGGCTCGCCGCCGTGAAGATCGGGCGCTGGCCCGCCGTCGGCACCTATGTCGCCTTCACCCTCCTGTACGTCCTCTGGCTCAGGCGCAGGATGCCGCGCTCGCCGGGACGCAGGGTCGCCGGCATCGTCGCGGCGCTCGGCTACGCGGTGCTGATCATCGGCGCGGGCTACGGCACTCCCCGCGTCTACCTCGACGCCTGGGGCAAGGAGGGCACGGCGACCGTCGTCGACCAGAACGCCTCACGGACGCGCGACGGCGGCGAGGACCACACCTGCACGGTCACCCTGCCCAACGGCGACAGACGACAACTTCAGGCGTCGAGCCATGTCTGCGCACACTTGGAGCCGATCGTCGCCGACCGGGTGCCGGTGGTCTACGACCCGGCCCACGTGGTCCTGCCGATGGCCGGTACGAAGGGCCAGTTGGACGTGGCGAAGAGCGTACTGGCCCCCGCGATCGGGCTGTCACTGGTGGTGGCTGCGGTCGCTCACGCGGTCGTACGGACGGCGGTGGCCGGGGGCGGACGGCTTCGCGCAGGGGGATCCTGACAGATCGGGGGGTGTTGGTGGAGTCGTCGGTCGCCGAGCCGAAGCCCCCTCGTCCGCGACGGCGGACGAGGGGGCGCCGGCCCGAGCGCGGCGTCACCCCATGTTCACGACGGCGGGGGAGTTCTGGTAGGCGGCGAGCAGCCACCTGCCGTGCTGCCGGGTGAGCACCCAGGTCGCGACCGCGAGCCGGTCGTCCGGCGCCTCGGTCTCACCCGCGAAGAGGATGTTCGTCTCGCTGACGACCACGGCTGCGTCGTCGTTGAGGAAGCGGATGTTCACCACCTTGTTGGTAGTGGTCGAGCCCTTGAGGAAGCCGCTGAAGCCGGCCTCCATGCTCGCGCGGATCTCGTCCCGCGACCTCCGGTAGGACCCGGGCAGGATCGCGCTGGCGTCCTCGGTGTAGTCGGCCACGAACGCGTCGGCGTCGTGCGCGTCCCATGCGTCGTAGACGCCCTTGAGCACCTTGAGGATGGCGGACTCGTCCGACGCATGCGCCTGATTCGCAGTCAAGGTTTCCCTCGCTTCGTCGTACTGTTGCGGCTCGCCGCGGTCTGCGACGCACCGGGAGTCATGTGCGGCTCCACGGATACATACCGGCGGCGGTCCGGGAACTCATCGCCCTCCGGGGATATTTTTCCGCTTGGCAGCGGCAGGCCCCTGACCAGCGCCGATACCGTAAGCGCCGTCCGGACCGGACGGCGCTGCGGCGCGACCGGCTCGGACGAGGAGGACGTCATGGAGTCGGACACTCAGGGCCGCTGCCCTCTCCGGCCATCCGGAGGCCGACGGTCGCGGCTCGGTGCCCCAGCGCGTCAGCCGCGTGCGCGGCTTGGCCAGGGGTGTCCATCGGGCGACCGACCCGAAGGCCGCCCCGCGCGAACGAAGTCCCCGTATTCGTCCTGGACCACGCCGGCGTTGACCCACCGCTCCCGCACCGCGCCGGTGGCTTCCTCGGCAGCCGCCAGTGCGGTCGATGGATCCTCGGCCGTGGCGACGAGCACGCCGAAGTCTTCTTCGTCCGCGTCGGCGTAGAGCGCCGGAAACTCGCCCAGGTCGAGGAACCCCTCGTGTCCGATGCCCTCGACGACATGGACGTAGATCTCATATGACGTCCGGGCCGGGCGGACCTCGACGTAACCGACGCCGGGCCGGCCGGAGGCGCCGTCCAGCACCATCTCGCCGACCTCATGTCCGGGATGGCCGTCCGCTACGCGATGCCGGGCACCGACACCCATCAGCTCGTCGGGCGGCCCGCACCGGACCTGGACCTCGGTCCGGCCCGGGCGCATGAACTCCTACGGTCTGGGCACGGCATCCTGCTGGACCCGGCCGACGCGTTCGCCAGGATCGCCGGCCCCTGGTCGGACCGGGTGGACCGGGTGGGCCAGGGCGCCGACACCGAGCCGATGCTCATCCGGCCGGACGGCTACGTGTGCTGGGCCGGCGCGGACGACCTGGAACCGGCGCTCGACCACTGGTTCGGCGAGCCCCGCTGAGCCGATGCTCTGCCGGGTGCCGTCGCCGTCCGCGCTGTCGTCAATGGAGCGTGCGAGGACTCGGCGTCCGAGAGGCGCGGCGCACCGCCCGGAGCGCCAAGACCGCCACGGTGACCCAGAGCACGCAGTTGAGAGTGTCCGTGATCATGAGAACAGGATGAGGCGCGCGCAACAGGCTCGGCACCCTGGCGAAGATCAGCCCCAGGCCCACGAGGAGGGGGAGCCATGCCCGAAAGAATCGCATGTCTTGATCGGGACTCTTTCCCTTCCGAAGCTGGGTCCTCTCCCACCATCGGGTGCCGAGACTCATGAGGACCAGCGCGCACCCCGTCGCGACCACGGACCAGTCCATGAACTGCAGCATCGCGACTCCTCTACCGGGAAGAGGATCTTCCCCCCGCGGGTGATCGCGGTCAAGGGGCCGGCGCCCCGCAGCAGCCCACGGCCGCCTGGGAGATCATCGACTCCTCCTTCGGGGGCGGGCCACCGGTCATTCTCGAGGCGCCGGAGGGAACAAGTCCGAAGGAGTGGATTGCCGAAGTGACTTGAACAGGGATCTCGTGGGTTCTCCACAGCCGCGCCTGCTCCTGTCCGGAGCATGGGAGTTGGCGGGGCTGTGTGGGTCGCGGTGGCCCCGGAGACAGCTCGCCGCGTGTGGGTGGTCATGCGGTAGGGTCGATCTATCGGAGTAGAAACGTGCTCTGGGGCCGAGCGGACAGCCGGACAGGGAGTACGCGCACACGCGGTATCGGACGATCCGCCACTTCTTCCGCGGAAGGAGTGCGTCATGAGGGCAGCACAGTTCAGCCGGTTCGGCGGCCCAGAGGTTCTTGAGATCGTCGGCCTTCCCGATCCCCGTCCCGGCGCCGGAGAAATACGGATCAAGGTCCGTGCCGCGGGCATCAACGCCAGCGACTGGAAGAAGCGTCAGGGCCTGATGGACCAGGAACTGCCACAGACCCTGGGCTACGAGGCTGCTGGCATCGTTGACGAGATCGGCGACGACGTCTCGGGTGTCACGGTTGGCGATCGGGTCTTCGGTGCCTCACCGTACGGAGCCGCCCAAGCGGAGTTGGCCGTGCTGTCCTACTGGGCCCCGATCCCGAACTCGCTCGACTACGCGAGGTCCGCAGCGATCCCCGCGTCAGCCGAGACCGCAGCGCGCTCGCTCGACCAGCTTGGCGTCACAGCGGGCAGCACCCTGCTCATCAACGGGGCATCTGGCAGCGTCGGGAGTGCCGCTGTCCAACTCGCCGTGGAGCGCGGCGCGCGCGTCATCGGCACGGGTAGTCCACGCACGCACGAAGCCCTCCGCTCGCTCGGGGCCGAGCCGGTGGCATACGGCGACGGGATGCCGGAACGAGTCCGGTCAATCATGCCATCGGGTGTCGATTTCGCACTGGACGTCGTCGGCAGCGGCGTCCTTCCCGAACTCGTGGGACTCGCGGGCGCACCCGAGCACGTGATCACGGTCGCCGACTTCCGCGGCGCGCAGCAGACGGGCATCCGTTTCAGCCGCGGCGACACCGGCCGCGCCACCTATGCGCTGACCCAGGTCGCTCAAATGGTTGAAACGGGACGATTCTCCATCCAGGTCGGTCAGACCTTCCCCTTGACCGAGGTGGCCCACGCCCACCGCGTCGGCGAAGCCGGCACTGTGCGCGGCAAGCTGGTGCTACTCGTGGACTGACCGGTCTGCAAAGGGACTCTTCACGATCGAAGGGGCGGTTGCGGCCTGAACCTGCCGGTCTCGAGCAGTGACCGTGCAAGCTATGCAAGGTAGTTGGGCAGGCTTCGGAATCCGAGGTCGTGCGGCGGCCGCCGAGTCACGGTGTCGCGTGGCCTGCCTGCGCAGCCGCGGCGACGGCACCACTGGTCGGGTTCGACGACCGGGCAGGCCAAGACCGCGCTTCTCGAGTCCGCCAGCAGCGGTGCCGGGTGGTCAACGCACCCCACCTCGCCGCCCTCGTACGCGCCGGAGCCCGCTTCGAACGCGGTCGGCTGGTCGAACGAATCCAGGAGGCAGCATGACAGCGCATGACCACACGAGCTTCGACCCCGCGATCACCCTCGATCAGATCAATGCCGCGACCGAGCACCTCATGGAGACGGCGTCCCGGTTCACCGACGCCGACGTACGTGAACCTTCCCTGCTGCCTGCCTGGTCACGCGGGCACGTACTGACCCACTTGGCCCGCAATGCCGACGGCGGCCGGAACTTGCTGATCTGGGCCCGGACCGGAGCGGAGACGCCGGAATACCCGAGCCTGGCCGCCCGGGACGAGCAGATCGAGGAAGGGGCGGGCCGCGGCGCCGCCGAACTCGTGGCCGATCTGCGTGACACCGCTGCCGAGTTCGCCGCGGAGTACCGCAAGATGCCGCCCGAGGCGTGGAACCAGAGGGTCCGCTGGACTCGGGGGCAGGAGCGAGCTGCTCTGCGCGCCGCCGACTCCCGGCTTTGCGAGGTGCTGATACACCACGTCGACCTGGACGCCGGCTACACGCCTGCCCAGTGGCCGACCGACTTCGTCCGGGACATGCTCGGCCGAGTAGTGGCGTCCTTCAGCACGCGCGACGGCACCCCTGCGATGCGGCTGCACGCCACCGATACCGAGATCGGCTACGACATCGGCACCGCACGACAGGCGCCGGTCATCCACGGAACACAGACCTCGCTCCTGGCCTGGTTGATGGGGCGCGCACCCGGCACCGACCTTGCCGTCAACGGCGCTCCGGAACTACCCGGGCCACCGTTCCTCTACTGATCGATGACCTCGGACCGCCGAGGCAAGGCCATTGATCAACTCATGGACGACATCTGGCGATTGGCGCATAGCCGATTCCGTCCTTGGCATGGGCGCACGGCCGCTTCGCCGCCACGGAGGGTGCCGTCGCGTGCACTGTGACCCCTCACCCGGGTCGGTCAAGCCATGGTCGGGCCCGCTTTTGATCGTGAATCGATCAAGAACGACACGCGAACGCCATAGGAATGGCAAAGGAACGTTCCCGCTTCAACCGCTCTCTTGTTGACGTGGCCTCGACATCCGTAGGTTCTGCGCGGCCACGGTGCACACCCCGCGCCGCGGCCGCATCGCGCACCCCCCACGCCCCTTCCCGCTACACCGTCTTGCGGAGGAAGTACGTTGCGCAGAACCGTCTCCCTTGCCGCCGTGGCCACCCTTGCCACGACTGCTCTCGCCCTGGCCGCCCCCGTTGGCCAGGCGGCCCAGGCCACCGCCTCCCCGTCCCACGGCGTCACCGTCGCCCACGCCTGCGCCGCCCCGACCAAGAAGGGCGAGACGGCCTGCAACGCCCTGCAGGTCACGAGCGGCACGCCGAAGTCGGCACACGCCGAGAGCGACCTGACCGCGGCCGCCGCACCCGCCGGCTACGGCCCCGCCTCACTCCAGTCGGCGTACAACCTGCCGTCCGCGACCGGCGGTTCGGGCCAGACGGTGGCGATCGTCGACGCCTACGACGACCCGAACGCAGCGTCCGACCTCGCCGTCTACCGCTCCCAGTACGGCCTGCCCGCCTGCACCACCGCCAACGGCTGCTTCACGAAGGTCGATCAGAGCGGCGGCACCAGCTATCCGCGCGGCGACTCCGGCTGGGCCGAGGAGATCTCCCTCGACCTCGACATGGTCAGCGCCGCCTGCCCCAACTGCAAGATCCTCCTGGTGGAGGCGAGTTCCTCCAGCATGACCAACCTCGGCACCGCGGTGAACACCGCGGTCCGGCTGGGCGCGAAGTTCGTCTCCAACAGCTACGGCGGCTCCGAGTCCTCCAGCGACGCGACCTACGACTCCAGCTACTTCAACCACCCGGGCGTCGCCATCACCGTCTCCTCCGGCGACAACGGCTACGGCGTGCAGTACCCGGCGGCCTCCAAGTACGTGACGGCGGTGGGCGGTACGTCCCTGAGCACCGCCTCGAACTCGCGCGGCTGGAACGACACGGTGTGGAGCGGGGCGGGCTCCGGCTGCTCCGCGTACGACGCCAAGCCCAGCTGGCAGAAGGACGGCGGCTGCGCCAACCGCACGGTGGCGGACGTGTCGGCGGTCGCCGACCCGAACACCGGTGTCGCGGTCTACGACAGCTACCGCTCGGCCACGGGCTGGATGGTCTTCGGCGGCACCAGCGCCGCTTCCCCGCTGATCGCCGCGACCTATGCCCTGGGCGGCACCCCGTCCACCGGCTCCTACCCGGCGTCCTTCCCGTACGCGCACACCTCGGCCCTGAGCGACGTCACCAGCGGCTCCAACGGCAGCTGCGGGGGCTCCTACCTCTGCACCGGCACCACCGGGTACGACACGCTCCGCGATTTCCTCAAGCGACTGCTTCGGCTCGCCCCATTCGTACTCTTTGATGGAATCGAGGAGTGGGCACTCGATGACGAGTTGC